>CAZCWE010000032.1:15485-16650 GCA_964502285.1 uncultured Spirulina sp.
ACTCCCCGCTCGTTTCCTCGGTGGATGCTGCTGTTTCGTCCTCGGCCGCTGGATTGGCTTCTGGGTCGGGGGTGTCGGGTTCGGGAGCATCTGCGGCCTCGGTTTCATCCTCAGCAGGCGGGTTGATGCGATCGGCGAGAATTTCCCCTAGACTTTTCCCCTTGACGATCAGATTCTGCTGCTCCCAAATATAGGTCCAAATCCCTGGCTGCTCACCGGTAAAGGTGTACTCTCCATTGGGGAACCCATCCACCTGCTCAATGCAACAGGCCACCGGCCGGGGCGGGGCTTCGGAGGTTTGCTGCCGCCGGAACCACCACACCAGCAGGGCAATGAGGGCCAACCCCAACACTCCCCCCAGCATCCACCACGCGATCGGGGGGATTTGGCGTTTGGGCTTCGGTTCTGTGGTTTCGCCTTCGGGTTTGACGGCGTGGGGCACATCGTCGGGCAACGTGATTTTCAGCAGTGCCTGACGGGCCAAGCTGGCTGATTCAAAGGGCAGGGAATTTAAGCCCACGAGGGACATGACAAAATGCCGGAAGGGTTGGGGCAGATGCGGCGGCCAATTGTCACCGAAGGCAGGGTCGAGGGGTTGGCGGGTTTCGGGGTCAAATTGCCGACCGGCCATGAGGTAAAACGCCACATGACCGAGATCGCGTAAATCACCTTCGACCGAGAGTTTTTTGGGTTCGAGGAGGGGCGGCTCAAAGATGTTTTCCCAGAGGGCGGGGTCGCTGAGATAGACGTAAAAGCCTTGGAACGTGGGGACAATCAGGACGCTGTCAATGGAAATATTGCCGTGATGAATGCCGGTGTGGATCAGGCCGGAGGGGAGGCGGTATTTTTGGCCGTGGAGGCCTTCGAGGGTTTGGAGGATTTGCAGGAGCACGGTGCGCACCTGGGCGGCGGACATGGGCCCGGTGGCGGTGAGGTATTGGGTGAGGGTGGGGAAGGTGTCGAGGGTGCCATCGGTGACGAGATAGGCGCGGTTTTCCCCCAGGGGCGCGATCGCATCACTAGGACTCACGACCCGCAAATCTTGGCGGCGACCGTCGGCCAGGTGAATGCCGGTGACTTGGTTAAATTGCTCGCGCCGCTTCACCACTTCATCGAGGGTAAAGTAGCGATCGGGCAGGAGAAATTCCTTAATTACCACGGGTTG
>CAZCWE010000033.1:0-6355 GCA_964502285.1 uncultured Spirulina sp.
CGGGGCCGACCAGGTTGCCCAGGAGGGTTTTATGGCGGCGGACCCATTGCTGGCCCTTGAGGGTCACAATGCGATCGCCCGGTTCAGGTTGGTAAGCGGTTTGCTCCGCATGGACAATGGAACCCAAGTTAAACTCCACCGCCATCAGGGTTGCATCCACTGGATAGACCCGAATCGGGGCCGAGGCGGTGGACATTGATGCGACACTCAACAGCCATCCCCCGCGCCAGACAAACGCGACGAGGAGAATCGCGATCACCAACCCACTCCATTGACATCGCTTGAACACGCCCGCCTCCTGCACGGTTGCTTCCGTTTGCCCTAGTTCAATAATAGGTCTCAAACATGATGTCGAGGGGCATTCCCCAATTCGCCCAATACCGCACGCAGAGCATCAACCCCAACATCCCCACACAAAACACCGTACTGAGAAAATCTTGGCGCAAACAGAGCATTTGCTCCTGCCTCAACCCATACAGAGAGACGACATAAGGAAAAAAATCACTCAAGGAAATAATTGCGATCGCCCAGGGCAGCCCCCCCAAGGAATACCCTAACGGCACTCCCAACACCATCACCAACCAACTCGTACAATTGCTGTAGGCGTTGTATACCGGCTTCCCCACCGCCAACAGTGTCGGATTGTGGGTATAGAACAGCACCGCAAACCAGATGCCCGCCGCCAAGATGGGCAACATCCAAGCCGCTTGGTCGTAGCGATCGCTATAAAGTGCCAGAATCACCAAATCGCCAAACGCAATCAACACCGCAACCCCAAGCCCAGACCCCAGCAGCAATGGCCACCGCTGCCGCTGAATTTTGCGCACCAGTTGCGCACGGGGAAGAGTATTCTGCTGAGAAATTGCTGGAAAAATCACCTTCGTGCTCAGACGCTTGAGCAGTTGGCGCGGAATATTTGCCATGGTGTAGGCAATGGTGTAGACCCCCAGCATCGAAAACGATAGCAGCTTAGCGAGAATGAGGCGATCGGACTGCTCAGCCAAAAACATCATAATCGCCGACACGAAAATCCACCGCCCAAACGATGCCAATTCCGCCAAAGATTCGCGATCGAGGAGCCAGCGGGGCAGTGGCTCCCGGAAAAACACATAGCTCCCCACCGTTTTAAACAGTGCCACCGCTAACCCTCCGATCGCCAACGCCCAAATCGTTGGACTTAACCAGGCCCAGGTGATCATCACCGTCAACCCCACCGTGCTGGCCGCGAGTTCGAGCATCATCAGCTTCCCCACCTCCAGGCGACGATTGAGGGTGAAGAACGCATGCGATCGCACCCCATCCACCACCGTCGTTAGGCTAACGAGGGGCAACAGCGTGAGCAGATTAGGATCATCGTAAAACTGAGCCGCCGGAACGGTCAAAACGAGGCAGACCCCCCACAAAATCAGCCCGCGAATCGCTTGCACCGTCCAGGCTGTGTTTAAAAACGTCGGGTCTTCCCCCCGTGGACTTTGGACAACGCTTTGGTTCACACCCACATCAGAAAAAAGTTCGAGCCCCATCCGGAAGGTGGTCGCAAAGGCCATCAAGCCGAAAAATTCTGGGACGAGGAGGCGAGTCAAAATAAGGTTATTGACAAACCGGAGCATCTGCTGGGCTCCGTAGCCAAACAACACCCAGGTTGCACCGCGCACAGCAAGCGTTTTCGTTGAGGCCATAGTGTGTAAAGAAGAAAAAGAAGGGTCTGCAAGAGCACGCCAATACAGGGAGCGATCGCATCATCCTACCTATGCTAGTGAATGACGGGGAGAATCGCGATCGTCGTGTTTGCTTGTTCTTCAGCAAAACCCACAAATCCGTCGAGTTTTACTGAACATTCGGATTATTGTGATTCGGAGCAAACACCCCAATTTGTCCGGATCACGCACCCTAGGATAGTGAGAAATAACTGAGTGGATTTTGTGCTTCCACACAAAAACAATAGCCTGACGACAGCATCATGATTATTCTCAGATACCCTAGCATCTCCCCAACCTCCCTCTAGCCCCCTAACCCACGGCTGCCTCCAATCCAAAGCATCCCACTCAAGATCCAGCCCCCAAAAACATCGGCACCACAGCATTAAATTCAATCAATATAGCAACCCTGAAATCAATCGGAATGCTGATCTCCCCATCAAAAAGGGGATTAAGCTCCTTGTCTATTCATGAATCCAATCAGATTGTGATCGCACTGTAGACAGTGATTTTGTGTTTAAATATAGATATGAGAAAATACAAAATGAACACTTTAAAAGAAATTAGTGAAAATCTATTCTTTGTGGTTGGCTGTGAACGCTCAGGAACCACATTGCTGCAAACGATTTTATCCTGTCATGAAGAGATTCTCGTTGCCCATGAGACCTCCTTCTATATATCTTTTTATGAAAAGCTAGAAAAGTTCACAAAAAAACATCATCTGTCTCCTCAAGATTTCCCAAAAGTGGCTGATCACTTTTTACACCTCAGACAAGACTTTTTTGAAGAATTCGACCTAGATCAAGACTATTTTAAAGAGCTATGCCAAAACGGTGAATCCAATTTAAATAATATTTTTCTGGCGATGCTTGCCTCGCAACCTCACAACACATCAATTCGGAAATTTGGCGAAAAATCCCCCGGTCATATCCATGACCTTGATTTTTTAAGCAAGCAGTATCCTAGGGCTAAATTCATTCACATCATGCGTGACCCCAGATCTATATTTTTATCCTGTTCCAAAGCCCAGTATAAAAGCCGAATTAAAACAGCCCGACAACTCATGCATCGCTGGGGAGGAGCCGTTGCTGTACACCAAAGTGATGGCCAAGCATTGGCAGAAAATCGATACCTTTTGATTAAGTATGAAGATTTGGTGCGCACACCTGAAACTGTGATTCCGCCTATTTGTGAATTCTTGAATGTCGATTTCTCAAGCAAAATGCTACAGCATCATCGTCAAGATCAGAAAAATTTTACATCTGATAAATTGGATCACATGCAAAACACATTAAAACCAATATTCACCTCTAGTCTTGACGCTTGGAAGGAGAAATTGTCCCCCAAGAAAATTTCCGTTATTCAATATACACTCAAAACTGAAATGGAGGCGATGGGCTACCCTGTCATTGACACGGGTGTGTCTTTTCCTTCGGTCTACTATGCTTTGTCCCTTCTCCAGTACCTACCTATCAAACTCAAAAATCAGTTAACAAGTAGTATGAACTGAAAGCAGGTCAGTGCTCATCCTTCCCAAAAACAATGTTACTGTGAGGATTACCGATGGGAGCATCTACTTTATGCACACTCCATCAATGTTTCCCTCCTCCTCAGCCCTTCTCCCGTGGGAGAAGGTTGGGAGTAGACGCAACACGGCTTCTCGTCGAGTGGGGTTGCACAAACTAGATGCTCCCGATCAGTAGCCCAATTCTCCCATGATGTTTAGATACTGCTCCCGTCGCGCTATCATTTCATCGACTGCATTCGTTGATGCGTTTGGCATTGCTTTTATGGATCATGATCTGTGTTGATGCTTTGGTATTTGGATTCCGCTCACTGGTTGATTACTGACTAAAAAAAAAATGAAACCTCTGAAAATCCTCTATGCTTCTGGCCCTGTCGATGCGGCGAGTGTATATGACTATTGGTGCAAAGGTGAAGTTGATCCGTACCATTGCACACTGCCGTTTGTGTATCAGTTTTTTGATGTGTGTCAGCACTTGGATGCACAGTGGTATGTGATATCCTGTTGTCCGCGTCCGAGCCATATTCGGGGGGAAGGGATGAGGATCAAGCATAGCCCGGTGCTGTTCCAAAGTAGTACGCCTCTGCTCTACTACTGGGGGCAATTGTGCATGGGGCTACATTTAATCTGGGAGACGATCGCCTATTGGCCCGATGTGCTTGTGATTCAGGATGGGCGCGTTTTTCCCTTATTTCTCTCGCCTCTTGCATGGCTGGGCATCAAGGTTGTGCCCTCTTATCACTGCGTATTGTGGGCTAAATATCGCCCCAAGAGTAAGGCGAAACGACTGATCTGGGCTTTAAATCGCCGTCTTTTCACCAAGGATGCTGCTGGGATTCTCTCTACCTCCCCCGACATTACTGAACAAATCCACGAACTCACCCACGGCAAACCCCGGCCTATCACTCAATTCCTGTCTATTTATCAACAGGGACAGTTTGACGAGATCACCCCACCCCAACACGATCAGAACCGCTTCAATATTCTCTATGTGGGCCGGATGCGGGAAAACAAGGGGATTTTTGACCTGCTCACCATTGCCCAACGTCTACGCGCTGAAAACTACACGACGATTCAGTTTGATCTCTGCGGTACGGGGCCTGATCTGGAGCCGTTGAAAGCGGCGGCGGCGGCGGCGGGGTTGAGCGATCGCTTCGTCTGTCATGGCCACTGTAGCCGCCCGGTGCTCCTCGAAAAATACGAGCAAGCCCAGGTGGTGATTGTCCCCACGACGACCCGCTTTGTGGAAGGCTTTAACCAAGTGGTGTTAGAGGGGGTGTTGTCCGGTCGCCCGGTGATCACGTCGGCGGTTTGTCCTGTGATTCACTATGTCCGGGAGGCGGTGGTGGAAGTCCCCCCGGATGATGTGCAGGCCTATGGGGATGCGATCCTGAAGCTCTATCATGATCCTGAGTTGTATCAGGAGAAGCACCTCACCTGTGTTGAGATTCGCGATCGCTTCTTCGACCTCTCCCAAGGCTGGGGCGCAAAATTCCACAGCATTCTCCAAGCCCAGGGGTTAACTCCGTCTTGAGAGGCGAATCATTGAGCCAAGAGGCGATCGCCCCCTCAGAACGCATCAGCCCCCAGGCCGAGAAAATTCTTGGCTTGGGGCTCAAAGCGTCGGGGGATATTTCTCAAACCAGGCGCGCATTTTGCCGGGGTTGAGCAGGCCGTAGGGGTCTACTTGTTCTTTGAAGGCGAGTTGTACCGGGTCGATTACTTTGCGCCCGCCATCTTCGAGGATGTAGGTGTGGGGGTTTGCGATCGCGCAGCCGTTGGCTTCGTGGTATTGAATAATCTCGTAGAGGCGTTCGGGGGTGGTGTAGCGCACCAATTGCAGCCCCGCCGGAATCGCCTTGCCATTGACCCGCAAAAACTCCAGATGCACCATCACCTCATCCCCAAAGTGGCGGATCATTTTTTCCACGTTTTCAAGGGTAAAGAAAAAGGTTTGCAAATAGGTCAGGGTGGGATCGACGGCGCGGGCGTGGAGGGTGGTGTGGTTCCAGGTAAATTCAGCGAGATTGATGCCTTTTTGCGCGTCGGTGGCGGGTTTGGTGTAGGTGATCGTGCCGTTAAATTCCGCGACGAGATCCTGCAACGGGGCTAGGGAGGATTCCGCCAGGATCAAGAGGGCGCAGGATTTACCAGCGGGAATATAGGCCTGTAGGGCTCCGAAATATTGGGGGATGGGGTCGGCGTGGATGCTGACTAATTTTTTGATCAGGGCATCGGCATCGCTGAGGGTTTGACCAAACTGGGCGGCGGTGGCAAAGTCGTCAAAGGTGACGATCGCTTCGGCCCAATCGTAGGCGGGCGCGAGGGGGACTTCCAATTGGGTGATGATGCCGTTGGTCCCGTAGGCATGGTTCACCTGCTGGACAGCATCGCCGCGCAGTTCGAGGACGCGGGGTTGGTCTTCGAGGGTGACAACACGGACGGCGTGGAGATTGCCGCGATCGCGCAATTGTCCGTAGGTAATCGAGCCGATGCCCCCACTGCCGCCGCCAATGAAACCGCCGATCGTCGCCGTGCGATAGGTGGACGGATACATCCGCCATTCCCAGCCTTGGGGACGCGCTTGTTTATCAAAGGCCGCTAACCGCACCCCCGGATCAACACAGGCTACCCCGCCTTTCATCCAGTGGATCGTGTTGAGGCGCGTCAAGTCCAAAACAATGCCGCCATCGAGGGGGATGCATTGCCCATAGTTGCCTGTCCCTGCGCCGCGCACCGTGAGGGGAATCCGATGGGTAACGCAGACTTGCGCCACCCGTAGCACCTCCGCTTCGGTGGTGGGACGCAGGACTAAATTTGCTCGTTTATCGCCCAATTGGGCGGCGAGGATGGGGCTAAAGTCGTAGTAGTCCAGGGAGAGCTTGGTGAGTTGGTTGGGGTCGGCGATCGCTTCAATTCCGGCTAGCTCAGTGGCGATCGCATCCCAATTCATCGAAGCAGCAGTAAACGTCATCGGTTGTCGCGTCCCTTCACGGATGGAAAAATTTAGCCCTATTGTATCGAGATGGCCGAGAAGCCGGGGCGAGAGGTTAGGGAGAGGCGATCGCGTCAGGATTCCGGTGGCTCCGAGTCTGGCGGCCATGATCCTTCGTTAACCAACCCTCTCCCGCAG
>CAZCWE010000033.1:6410-16649 GCA_964502285.1 uncultured Spirulina sp.
AAGCCGAAGGCTTGCCCTGAGCGAAGCCGAAGGGGGGGGGGCTGGGGATGAGGGTGCTCAATGGCAATCAGTCTGAATCTGCATAGGTGGAATGCACCCGGCGAAAACCGTATTTTTACGGTTTAAAAATCCCCTCAGTCTCTTGTGTTTTCGCCCCCTTATTCCGTAAAAAAACAGAGGTAATGGGGCTTCAACATTGGGGATACTGGGCCAGATCTTCCGGAACGCATCCCATGGTTCAGACAACATCATTTCATGACGCTCCCGTTGTACTTGTGGTCGATGATCATTGTTGGTTGCGCCGTTTAGCCACTGATCTACTTACGTTTGAAGGATTTCGCACCCTTGAGGCGGCCTGCGGTGCGGAGGTCTTAGAGCTGGTTTCCCATCAACAGCCGGATGTGATTTTGATGGATTTTTATCTCCCTGATGTGGCAGGGGTAGAGGTGTGTCGTCGTTTGAAGAAAAATCAGCAAACCGCGTCAATTCCTGTAATTTTCACCACCGTAGAACAGGGGAAAAAGCCCCGTGATCTGAGTCAAAAAGTGGGGGGAAGTGATTTGATTCAGAAACCCCTTGATCGCCAAGATTTGAGCCAACGGGTGCGATCGCTCCTGCCTCAACATCCGGCCTCTTTGCGGGGGATAATGACCTCGGTTGCTATTTAGGGATAGAGAGGATAGATGGCAACGTTTTTCGGATTATTCCGGAAAGTGAGGTGCGATCGCTTTAAAGTAGTCGAAGATGGTCTTGCGCAAGGTGTGGCGTAGATCGCTAGAATAATGCACTGCTGCCCTGTGATGGATTACCTTCAGTAATGGCCCCTCCCCCTCGTGTGAAACGACGAAGTTTACTGACCGATTCCGGCTCTGAACGGCTGTCCCAGGCCATTCAATCCCATTACCAAGCGCAAAATTTACGGGTTAATTCGCGTCAAATTGCTCAGACGGCGCGGTTGCCTGTGGAAACGACGATCAACATTCTCTATCGCCAACAGGGGGATGACCTCAAGACGATCAAGACGCTATTCCAGGCGTTTGATCTCAGAGTGCAGCGGGATGATGTGGAAGTGATCCGCACGGAGCCGTCGGCGGGGACGGAGGTGCAGCAGGAGCCGCTGCCGGTGGGATTTGGGCGGGCGGCGATCTTGGAGGTGATTAAGCAGCAGTTCAGGGAAGCTGCGTGGGTGGTGGCGATCGCAGGGATGGCGGGGATTGGGAAAACGACCCTGGCCCAAGCCCTGATCGCCGATCCGGCCTTGCGCGAAGCCTATCCGTTGGTGCTGGCGGTGAATGTCAGTCAGGCGGCGCTGGAGTTGGTGGCGATCGGGCGGCAGGTGTTGGGGGAGGCGCTTACCCATCAGGCTCAACAGGCGGGCGGGGCAAAGGCGTTGGCGGCGGCCATTGTGGCTAAGTTGCAATCGAACCCCTGTTTGCTGTGGTTGGATGGGTTTAACGGAGTGCCGAGTACGGCGGTGCAGGACTTGCTCGATCAGTTGGTGAACGGGGATGAGCTGCGATCGCGCCTCATTCTTACCGCTGAAACCCCATCCCTCCTGTCCCCCCACCACAGCACCGTGCTCACCCTCGACGGGTTAGACCTTCCCACGATTGTCACGTTGTTTCCCCAGTGGGGGGTTCCCCTGGCGACGGAGAGCGATCGCGACTGTCTGCGCACCATTCACAGCACCTATCACGGCCATCCCCTCGCCCTGAAAATCATTGCCGGTGAAATTCGCAGCAGTCCCTACAACGGCAACATTCGCGCCTATTGGCAAGACTACGGCTATGAATACGAGATCGCCGTCACGCCACCGGATCATGCGTCATCGCCCACCCCCACCCGCAGCCTCAATGATTGGGTGCTGACGCTTTTGGAGCGGGCCAGTCAACGCCTTGCCCAACAGATGCCCCTCGCCTACGAGCTGCTTTGTCTGGGGGCAACGAATCGGCAGTTTGCCAGTGAGCAGGGGTGGAAATTCCTGATCGGCGAACTTGAGCCGGAGTTGCAGGGGATGGCGATCGCTGCCTTGTGCGATCGCTTCTGGCTCGAACAAATCGCCGTGAACACCGTGCCCCACTATCGCATCCCGCCCTTACTGCGTAAAATTATCCTCAAGACAACCCCACCCCCCCATCCCCATGAGGTAGAGCGTGGCTGAACTCGATCCCGACATTAAACTGCGTGAATTATCCGTTCCCGATGCCCTGCGCACTCGGTATCGTTCCGACTCTGGCCAATTTTATTTAGCAGGCGAACCGGAACCGGACGAACCCACGCCCGACCCTTCCTCTATTTCTCGCCTCGCCCGCTTTATCGCCTGTGTGCAACATTGGAGCGGCCTGCGGGGGGATATCGAAGCCGAACCCGCGCCCCCCAGTTTGCGGGATCTGTTTGGGGACTACAGCCTGAGTGAGATTTCTCATATTCGCTGGGCGTTTTACTATCTGCAACTGTACGAAGCACCGGCCAGCGATGCGGGTCTTGAGCGGGTGCGCAATTACCTAGAGGCGTTTGAGCATTTTCGGGAACTCAAGGCCTGGGACGAAGCGGGCGAATTACTCCTCGTCCCGGTGGAACACAATACCCCCCTCCATGTGCAGTTGCGCGAATGGGGCTATTTTTCCGAAGCGATCGCCCTCTACAACGCCCTAATTGACCATGCCGCCCCGCCGATGCGCACCCTCTGTCTCTACGGTTTGGGGGCGAGTTACTACGCGCTCCAAGACTACGACCAAACCGTTGACTATCTGGAACAATACCTAAGGCAGATCGAAGCCAACCCCGACAGCCACAGCGGTTCCCTCGGCAGCACCTATCTCTATCTCGGTAACGCCTACTACGCCCGCCAAGACTATCCCCAAACGATCACCTATCTCGAACAATGCCTAGACCTGGTGAAAGGGTCGGAGCGTTCCCCCGGTGATGGGGCGACGTTGGCCCATCTTGGCTATGCCCACTACCATCTGCGGCATTACGACCTCGCGAGCCAATATCTCCATGCCTATCTCCCGATCATTCGACAGCAGGATAACCCCCCAGAACTGGCCAAAACCCTCCTGTATTTGGGCAAGAGCCAAGGAGCACTCCAAAACTACGGGCCAACGGTGACCTATTTACGGGAGTATCTAGAGGCGATCGCACCGGAAACCGCCGCCCCGCCGGAGGTGTATCAACTGTTGGGCAATGCTCATTATCATCAACGGGAGCTGAAAGACGCGATCGCTGCATTGGAGCAATATTTCGCCACGGAACCGGAGGTCACCGGGCCGGAGTCCTGGGTACATCTGGGGTTGGCGTACTACGATCAGCAGCAGTATCACGAGGCGATCGCACCCCTCGAACAGGCGCAACGCTGGGTCTCGAAACACCAAGCACCGCCCCTGAGTGCAACGGTTAATTTTGCCCTAGGGACGGCGTTGTTTAAGCACGGGAATTTCGCGTCGGCGTTGGTGTATTTGGAGCAGTATTTGTTGCGATCGCCCAGTCCCGATCCCCTCGAACAGCAGCAGGCTTTTCTCCAACTCGGCATCGCTGCCTACGAACTGCAAGACTATCGCAAAACCGTTGAGTATCTCCAGAAATATCACGATTATCGCCAATGGACAGAAGCCGATGATGCGACGTTGGCGCTCCTGTGTTTGCAATTGGGCACGGCATACTATGCCCTTGAAGATCTCCCCCCCGCCCGTGAATACCTGCAAATCTATCTCAATCTCGCGGATTCCATTGATGATCCCCAAGATATTGAAACGACCCTTTTTGTCCTCGGTAAAATCTCCTATTTACTCACCGATGATGATGAAACAATCCGCTATCTCCAGCAATATCTCAATCTGATCCAATCGCCGAATCCGCAGAATACAAAAACCCTGGAAGCGGCGTTATTTTATCTTGGTGATGCCCATGCCCATCAAGAAAATCATCCCCAAACGATTACAATTTTTCAGGAATATTTAACCCTAATTGGCAGTGATGCGCCGCCCGATGCCCTGCGCCAAGCTCTGTTTAATTTGGGGTGTGCCTATGGTGAATTGGGGGATGATAACCATGCTTTGGACTATCTCCAGCGTTTTTTACCCCTCGAACAGCGGCAGGTGGAACCGAATCAAAAACAGGTGGCGCAGGCACTTTTATATGTGGGGAATGCCTATAGTTATTTGGGGGAATATTACAATGCGATCGCTACCTTTGAAGAACTGAAAACCCTGAGCGAAATCCTAGGGGATCAGGCACAGTATGGCAATGCGATCGCACATTTGGGCAGCATCAATATGGCGTTAAGTCACTACACCACCGCCATCGGTTATTTTGAAGAATATTTAGCCATTTCAGAAACCCTCAAGGATTCAACCGGCAAAAGTAAAGCCATTGGCAATTTAGGCACGGCCTATTTTGCCCTGGGACAATATCCCAAAGCGATTTCCCTGCTCCAAAAGTCGCTCCGGGTTGCCCGCACCCAGCAAAACGCCATTGAAGAAAGTCGCTGGCTTGGGCATCTTGGCAGTGCCTACAATGCGATCGGCGACCACGATCGCGCCATGTCCCTCTATCAACAGTCCTGGAATCTCACCCGTGCCAATGGGGATCAGGCGGGTGTGGGGGCAGCGTTGGGAAATTTGGGCGTGACCTATTGTTTGATGGGCAACTATACCCAAGCGGTGAAGCATCTGCGCCAAAGTCTACCGATTGCGCAGGAGTTGGGCGATCGCGCTGAGATTGCCCGCATTCTCTGTCACTTGGGCGAGAGCCATCTCGCCCTCGAAGACTACGCCGAAGCCCGCAACTGTCTGAGTGAATCCCTCACCATTGCCCAGGCGATCGGAGCCCGCCACCTCGAAGCGGCCATTTTCCACACCCTGGCGCAACTTCATCAACAAGTGGGCGACATCACCGCAGCCCGCACCTACTGTCAGCAGGCGATCGCGATCGCTGAAGATCTCAGTATTCCTGAGCTGGAAACCTATCGCCAACTGGAGCAAACCCTCCACCCCACCCTGTTCGGCGCGGTGGTGGAAAAGGTGCGCGGCGTTTTGAGCAAATATGCCTTGGGGCGTAGTCTGTTGGGCGATCGCAGCTAATCCCGCTTCTCCCCTAGGGCGTTGCCGCCGTTGCGTCTGGGGATGCCCACTCAAACACCACCGTCCGATGCAGCCAGCGGTCTTGCTCTGCCTGCACATTGGGGGGGAGGCTTGTCCCTGCGGTTACTAACAGCCGACGGCGATCGATGCCGTAATCTTCCAAGAGGGTTTGGACGGCTTGGGCACGGGACTGAGCCACCTGTTGTGGGTTTGTCTCGCTGGCGTGGGCATAGCCCACAATATTCACCGTGAGATGGGGATGGCGTTGGAGAACGTCTCTGATGGGGAGCAGTTTCGCGTCGCGGTCTACTGTTGGGACGGTGGCGGAATTTTGGCCGAAATAGAGACGAGTGGGAATCGAAAGGGGTTGCACCGTGATCTGATTATCAACCGTGAGCACGCCCGTCAACTCCTGAAATCGTGCTTGGATGATGTCTCGATTTTCCGGTGAGGGGGTTGTGCCGATCAGGGTGACATGACCCGCTTCAAACTGGGCTTGAATAGTATTGGCTTCTAACGCATTCAAGGTGGCGGCGGTCTGTTGCACGGCGGTCATGACGGGGCTATCCATCACAATGATTTCATTGCGGATTTGATGGTTTGGGGCGAGGTGTTGACTCAGGTCGGTCAGTTGCTGACGCACGCTGCGATCGGGGACGGTTCCCTTGAGGATAATGCTGTTCCCTTGAACGTTGGCTTGCAGGCGATAGAGGGAAAGGTCGGGGTCAGTGGTGACGGCTTGCTCTAGTTGCTGCTGGAGTTGGCGTTGGTGGCGGGTGAGGTAGTGGTAGCCCCCCCAGGTCAGGAGGGTTAAACCGGCGAGAATTACGCCGGGCCAGGCAATACGGGGCTTGTTTGATGCTGATTTGGAGGCGCGATCGCGATCGCGCTTCCCTTCCTGCGAGGATGATGCGGGTTCTGGATCGGTGTGGGAAGGGTCTGGGGGTAGGGTTACCGCTGCTGGGGGTGTTGCTTCAGGGGCGATCTCGTCCGAGGCAGAGGATTCAATCGTTGAGGCTTCAGGGGGGGGCGTTGTGGGGTCTGGCGCGATCGCGGTGTCCGACGATGGTTGAACCTGAACCGGATCGATCTGGGCTTGGAGGTGGTTTAGTTGCGTTTGGAGATCATCGTAGAGTTGGTGTAATTGCTGTAACTCTGCTTTGGTGGCAGTTGCCGCTACGGTGTCGTCACTGAGTAAGTCCACCACCTGTCGCAACGCGGAGACGGTTTCACTGCGACTATGATCCGGCGCGATCATCGCTAGCAGGGCTTCGAGGCTTTGGTCGAGGTTGAGACTGGGGGGAGAGGCTGCGGCGAGTAAAGCGGGGGTTGGGGGGAGATGCACTGCCGGAATGGGAGGAGTGGAGGAAAGCGCGATCGCATCATCATGCGCCGGGAGATGGCTCGGAAACAGCACGACGTTTGATTCGGGTTCACCCGTCTCCTGAAGACCCACTGCGTCCAACGGATCAGGGCTCAGGAAGGTATTCAAACTGTCTAGAAATCCATCGACTCGTTGTTCGGCCTGATGATTCATTCGTATCTTCTCCCTGCAACAAAAAAAATTGCTAGATCACCCTGATGAGAAGACTGCGATCGCGCCTACTCTTCGCCCGCCTCAGCCGGACTCGTTTCTGGCATCACATAGCGACTGGGGGCCTCCGGCTTCGATTCCGGGAGCGACACCGGCGGCAAATCCGTTCCTTTCAGTTTTAGTGCCAACTCAAAGAAGGATTCAGCCATATCTTCCCGCGTCACTTTCGCGGAGGATAGCGTTGTGATCCGTTTCTCTAATTCTTCAGCCAACTCAGTGCGCACCGCAATCAAATCCGCCTGTTGCTTCCGGTGACTCGACAGCAAATCATCCCGGAGTGAGCTCACCTGCTTATCGATCGTCTCGTCAAGATTGGAAATATTGCTCGCCAACCGCTTCCCAAACCGATCAAGCTGTTCGCGCATTTCATTCTTTTCGCTCTCATCGTCAGTGCGCGATGATTTCAAATCATCCCGAATCGTCCGCACCGCAATCTGAAACTCTTTCAAGATCTGCTTGATCTCGTCCGTGCGTTTATTGAGGTCGTCGCGCACATCCTTGATCGCGCTGGCCGTTTCGCCCCGCAAGGCTTTATGGGCATTTTCTAGATTTTGCAGCCGATTGCTATACTCCTTCAACTGCGGCCCGAATAGGATATCCCGAATCAGTTCAATGTTTTCTATGCGTCGAGCTGTGTCCAATTTATCCACGTTCATGGGGGTAGGTTTTTGATAACGGTGATCTGAACTAAATTTATCTTTAATTCTGCATTTTTTAACATCTTTCCCCACCGACACACAGGATTATCCGCCCAGACTGACAAGCATCCGGCATGCTGCTGGGTTAACGTTGATCGAAGAATAGCCCTCAATAGAGTCTGACTCTCTTGTTTATCTGTTGATTTCCGTGGATTGCTCTAACCCCGACCCTGATGTCTTTGGGGTTGCCTCTATGTATTTTTACGGTTTTTCGATCATGGAATTGTAACTTTGGATACTGTGTTTGGATCAGCATGTTGTTGCGATGGGCAGGGGGTGGAGTACTGGATACCGGGATTCAGCGGGGTTGTTTCGGTTTGCCCTTTGGGTCTGGGGATGGGCGCGATCGCCCATTGCGCTTTGCCTGACCCCATTGCAAATCCATTTGAATTAAGTTGCCGATGGGGTTGAGCCGGAACCCGTCGGCTTTGTAGTCGGCGGGGAGGTAGGATGCGGGGATCGTGCTGGTGTTGCCGTCCCGGATGGCGGAGTAGGTGGGGGAGAGGATTTCGATGTCGGCGGCGTTGCAGTGGTCTTGGATGTTTTGGTGGAGGTGGGAGTGGATCTCGATTTCGAGGTGGGGCACAGCAGTGCAGAACCGCAATTCATAGCTGACGGAAAAATCCCCCAGGCCGGTTTGGTGAACGGTGGGGGGCGGGTCTGGCAAAACGTGATTTGTGGCGCGGGCGGCGGCGGTGAGGGTGTCGTAGATCAAGGCCCAGGGGACATCGTAGCCGAGGGTGATGGTGGTGGTAAGGATAACGGGGCGGTTGGAGTCGCGGTTGGAGAGGCTGTAGTTTTCGATGTTGTTGGCGATGAGGGAGGCGTTGGGAATGGTGACGATCACGTTGTTGGGGGTGCGCAGTTGGGTGACGAGGAGGGATTTGTCGGCGACTTCACCTTTCATGTCACCGACGCGGATGTAGTCACCGAGGCGGAAGGCGCGGGTATAGATCAAAATCACACCGGAGACGGCATTGGCGATCGCCGTCGTAGACCCCAAGGACACCAAAACCCCTAAAAACAGAGACAGCCCCTGAAAAGCTTCGGAGCCAAACCCCGGTAAATAGGGAAAACACAAGACCCCGGCGATGGTCAAAATGAAAATTTCGGCGAGGCGGTAGGTGGGGCTTGCCCATTCTGGATAGAAGCCGGCAATCTTGATGCGTTCCTCTTCTAACCCCTTAAAGATGGGTTTGATCACTCGCAGGCCGTAGCCTGTGGCGATGATGATAAACGCAATGATGAAGAGGTTTGGTAAGTAACCGATGAATGCTTCTCCGACTTGGATTAGCGCGGCTTGGGTATAGAGGAAAATGGTGCGGGCAAAGCGTCGGGTCAGGGGATAGAGACTGAGAACTAACAGAACATAACTGAGCAGCACGCCCCCGGTGATGACGGATTGGGTGAGTTTGGTGGCAAAAAAGAGCAAGCGCCCCACCTGTTTGGTGCTGAGGAGGGTGATTCGATACAGCCGCAGGGAAAGACGGCGTTGCTGTTGCGATCGCCGAATCATCCGATACACCTGCGGGAACACCCGCCGCAGCCCCAATAACATCCCGCCAAACAGCACCGTGGCCAGGAGGGTATAGGCGATCGCCAACGGATAATTCACCACATTATCGCGGGTGGTCAAATTCGAGATGGAGCGGGACAACTGCACAATCCGCTCCCACAGGTTCCCCGCGCTCTGCACCACCCCCGGCTCCAACGCATAGGTTTGTCGATACTCTGCCACTGCCGCCCGAAACGACTGCACCGCCGTAGTCGCCAACTCCGTCGGGGTGGTATTCGCCGCCGCCGCATCCGCCTCGGTAATCACCGCCACCACCGTCGCATCATAAAAAATGACCGTCGCACCATTTTGATCGCCCACCATCAACCCCTCGACTGGGAGATCCGGGTCACGGGCAAAGGTTTCGAGCTGAGTGGAAATGAACGCGGCTCGTTCTGGGGCAGATTGTGCGCCGCGTGCCTCGGAGAGGGTTAACAGCGGGGTTTTATCTAACACCACAGTGGCCGCAGCGGTGAAGTCGGAGGGCGATGATGGCGAAGGTTGCGCGATCCCCCAGGGATGATGGGCCACGAGAACCATGACGGTGATCAACAACGCCCAGGCAATGTGCTGTAGTCGTTTAAACATAGGGCGAAAACGGTAGAGCAATAGAGTAATGCTGGCACACAAAACAGGTTCGTTTTAGTGTGTCATGCCTCAGATGGTTTGGGAACTATCTCTTGAATACACAAGCGCAGAATCTGTGTAATGCTCATAATTACGATTATGGGAACTAGATTGCACCGGGCTTGAGGCGGTGCGATCGCATTCAGTGTTGCGAAGCAATATCGCCCCGACGAAAAACGCACTGCTGCGGGTAGGGGCGGCGATGCGTTGGGGTTTATGGGGTTTGGGGTGCGATCACAAAATAGTCAAATAGGTGTCCATTGAGGTTTCAGGTAATGCTCGTAATTGTTGATGTTTCAGGTCTAATTCAATACCTAAGGCTTCGAGGGGAATTACACCAATGAGTGGATCGCGCCCGCCGGGTAATTCTAAACATTCAAATGTGCCTTCTCGCCCAAGCAAGGAAATTCGGGCATCTTGAAAAATCTTGGCTTTACTTAATCCGGTTGCGGTGGCAACATCTACTTCTTTGAGGAGTTCTAAACCCAGTCGTGCGATCGCGTCACTCGGCAAACATAAGGTTGTCGCCCCTGTATCAACCAGGACATTATCGAGGGTGATGGAACGAACTTCTTCCGCTGGGATGTATCCTCGTGCAGCAGCGGATTGGTCGGCGCGGTTGATGATGGTGAGGGTGGTGATGATTTTGCCCATGGGGTTTTCTGTTGCGTTTGGCATGACTCT
>CAZCWE010000034.1:0-16257 GCA_964502285.1 uncultured Spirulina sp.
ACTAACATCAAGCCGTCCTAGAAGGACGGGGTTTCTACCCAAATTTTCGATGAAACGACGCTGGACGTGGTTGGGGGGCGGCTTGGTGGGGAGTGCGATCGCACTTGAACTGATCTTGCGTTGGGGCTTTGGGCTGGGCAATCCGGTGTTAACGATGGCTGATCCTGAGACGGGCTACCGTTTCCAGCCCAATCAAGCCGTCACCCGCTTCGGCCATGACATCGCCTACAATGCCCATTCCCAACGCTCCGACCCGGTGCAGCAGCCCAAACCGCCCCAATCCCTCCGCATTTTGATGACGGGGGATTCTGTCCTCAATGGCGGCACGGTGATGGATCAAGATCAGGTCATTTCCGAGCAACTCGAAGCCCAATTATGGAGCGCGGGGGTGAATGCAGAGGTGCTCAATGGGTCGGCGGGGTCGTGGGGGATTGGCAATCAGTGGGGCTATCTACGCAAATATGGCGCGTTTGACAGTGATTTACTCATTTTGCAGATCGGCAGCCATGACCTTTTTCAGCCCACAAGTTCCAGCGATCGCGTCGGGGTGGATGTGAATTATCCCGATCGCAAACCCCGGTTAGCCCTGCAAGAAGTGTGGCAACGATACGCCTATCCTGCGATCGCGAAACGCTGGGGACTGCCGCTCTCCTACGAAATCCCCCCCGCCACCACGGATCTCACCACCCAATGGGAACAAAACCGGGCCCTATTGGGGGAGATCATCACCTGGAGCCGAGCCCAGGATATCCCCCTCTGGGTTTTATTCACCCCCAACCGCATCGAACTGCTCCCGGAACCCTTGCCGCCCCTCTACAAAGCCGAGTTTTTTCGCTACCTCTACGCCGAAAATATCCCGGTGCTCGATCTCCACCTTGCTTGGCAGTTAGTCCCCGCTGCAACGGTCGCCACCTATTACCGCGATTCGGTACATCTCACCCCGGCCGGCAATGCAGCGATCGCATCCCTCATCACCCAAACCCTCGAAAATACCCTTCTCCTCTCCGATGCAGCCCCTTAGCAGAACTATCATTGCGATTCGGGTGCAAGGATGTGATTGAGTAACTCCGTGCCGCCGAAGCGCACCACATCGGTACAGAATCGCCCGGTTTCGGCTTCCACTTGGGCGATCGCTTTTCTTGCCGCTGCCTCATCTAAATGGCCCGTATTGAGGGCGATCGCCTCCACGCGCACCGAGGCAAACGCCCCCGCCCCCCGCGCCACCGTCTCGTAAAGCGCAATCACCTCCGGCAGCGGCGGAATCTGCACATCCGGGCAATTGTGGATCACGGCTTGGCCTGCCCGATGCACCAAAATCAAGCCCGTGGGTTGACTGCCGCGTATCAGCGGCAGCGTTGCCGTCGAGCCAGGATGCAACAGCGAACCTTGACCCTCGATCAACAACAGATCGCAATGTGACCCTAGATCGATCACCGCCTGTTCCACCGCCCCCGCTGCAAAATCCACCCGCACCGCATCGAGGGGAATCCCCTCCCCGATGATCATCAAGCCCGCCTGACCCGTGGCCACAAACTTGGTGCTGATCCCCTGGGCCAATGCCGCCCGCCGCAGTTCCAACCCCGCCGACATTTTCCCCACCGCCATATCTGTCCCCACCGTGAGCCAGCGTTGACAGGGGAGCGATCGCGCCCGTCCCATCCCGATCCCCAAGCCCGGCGGCTCTTGGCGCATATCCCAAATCCACTGGCCTTTTTGGAGGCGGCCCCCCGGCAAACTCTCCACAATCGGCATCAACGGCGTATGCAGTCCATTCACCACCGAGACCCCCGCCATCATCCCCAACTTCACCTCCTCTAACCACGCATCGGGCAGTTGACCCCCCGACGGGGCTACCCCAATCAGCAAAATATCCGGTTGGGCGGCCAGCGCATCGGTCACGGATGCCACGATGGGAATGTGCTGCGGGATGCCGGTGAGTTCCGACAGCGATTCCCCCGCACAGTCTTGATCGATCAGTGCCACCACCTTGGCCGCCCCGTAGCGCAAAAACGCCAATCCTGTTTTACCGCTGCGATCGCGAATCCCCCGATGGAGCAAAATGGCCACCCGATGCTGTGCTGTGAGATGTTGCATAGAAAAGGACGAAAATTGGCTAGATCCATTGTAGAGGCGGATTAATCGCCTCAAAACAGGCGATCGCAAAACTGTCCCTTCGGAATATCTTCACCATCTGCCCTGTGGGCCCCGTTTTTATTGCAAGGAGTTCTTAATAAGATTCCGATAGTTTGCGATCGCTCCACCCCAGTCCCCACACTGTCCCCCCCCAACGCCCCCCATTAAGCTCCCCTTTAAACCAGGGTTGAAAAAAGCATTAAATCCCCTTAGGGTTCCCTTAATCTTGACCCGATATGGTGTATTCCAGGCGCGATTAAACCATCTGTCAGCGAGTTTCAAGCAAATACTATGGCCATGAAACCTGCGATCGCCTTTGGTTCAAACGATGGCCAGTATCTATCAACGCACTCAGCGGGTTTTTGTCCAACCCATCGATTAGTTGATAGATATTTTCATGTAGATAATTTTTTGAGGAGTGACGAATTAACCATGACAACATTTCACCGGCTTTCTGGCCGCGCAATGCCGATCCTCTTAGGGTCAGCCCTGCTCATGGCTCAGCCCCTCGCGGCTGAAGCCCAAGCCAACCAAGACCTTTTTGACCAGATCCAAACCTACAGCGCCGAAGGGGACTCCATGCTCGGCCAGGGCGTGGGTGCATCCCAATTTAGTGATGTGTCCCCCAACGACTGGGCCTTCCAAGCCTTGGACGATCTCGTCCGTCGCTACGATTGCCTCAAAGGCTATCCCAACGGCACATTTCGCGGCGATCGCGCCCTCTCCCGTTATGAATTTGCCGCCGGGTTAAACGCCTGCCTCCAGCAAATCGAACGCCTGATCGCCGAAACCACCGCCGACTTCGCCACCCGCGAAGACCTCGAAACCATGCGTCGCTTGATGGAAGAGTTTGAAGCCGAACTCGCCATGCTCGGCACACGGGTAGACAACTTAGAATCCCGCGTCGCCTTCCTCGAAGACAACCAGTTTTCCACCACCACCAAACTCAACGGGGAAATCCTCTTCACCCTCAACGGCCTCTTCCCCAACGACGACACCTACGACACCGACGGCGACGGCGTGACCGACACCGCCTTTTCCGACAACATCGTTTTTCAGGATCGTGTCCGTCTCAACTTTGACACCTCCTTCACCGGCAAAGATCGCCTCCGGACACGCCTCCAAGCCCGCAACGTCTCCGACTGGAGCCTTGACGGCAACGTCACCCGCGAAGCCCGCTGGGGTTTCCGGGGCGACAATGGCAACGCCGTTGAAGTGGATACCCTGGCCTATCGTTTCCCCGTGGGCAGCAAAATCACCGCGCAGATCTTCGCCAACGGTGTGGGCATGGATGATTTCCTTTCCACATTGAATCCCTTCGATTCGAGCGGTGGCGGCTCCATTTCCCGGTTTGGTCAACGCAACCCCATTTTGCGCACGGGTGGCCAACAGGCCGGGGCTGGCTTTGCCTACAAGGTCAGCGATGCGTTGACGTTCTCCGCTGGCTACACCGCCGACGATGCAGCGGATGCCGCCCAAGGCTTGTTTGGGGCAGACTACGCCCTCGGTGCTCAACTCCAATACGAAAATGACACCTTCGGGCTGGGGCTGGTGTACATCAACTCCTACACCACCTCAAGCGGACTCAACCACGACACGGGGAGCCTGCCCTCCAACCTCGACGGCAATACACCGGTTGTGGCGAACAACTTCGGCATTGAAGCCCTGCTCACGCCCAGTGATGCCTTTTTTGTCGGCGGTTGGGTTGGTTTTAGTGATGCGGTGATTATTGGCCAAGCTGAAGCCGATGTGTGGAACTACGCCCTGACGTTGGGTTTCCCCGATTTAGGGGGCGAAGGGAACATGCTTGGTTTTGTGCTGGGCCAACAGCCTCGCTTGAGTGGCTCGGAGTTGCCGGTGGCGAGTCTGACGGATGGCGATTTCGGTGCTTTGGGGTTAGGGGCACGGGAAGATCGCGATCTGGGCTACCACCTCGAAGCGTTCTATAAGTGGCAACTGACGGAGCACATTGATATTACGCCCGGTGTGATCTGGTTGACGAATCCGGGTCATAACAGCACGAATTCGGATGTGATTGCGGCGACGTTGCGGACGCGCTTCCGGTTCTAACCCCGGTTCTGGACATTGCTTTGACTCAACACAGATTTGTGCGGCGATCCTCATTATGAGATCGCCGCTTTTTTTGGGGGGTTTAGAAGTCGATGGTGGGGAAGTGGGGTTTGTGGTAGAAGTTGGCCATGTCGTCGAACTGATAGAGTTCGGCGCTGTGACTGCTGAGGATTTCGGGGGTAGTACCGATCCAGCGATCGTTAAAGGCCATCAGGGTTTCACAGAGGCGATCGCGGTCTAGTTCTTCGGAAATTTGGGAAAAATAGCCGAGGGGAATATGGGCCGTAAAGGGGTATTGCTGCTCAATGCCGAGGGCGATCAGTCCAGAGTTTTGATACACAGCCCGCCGTAGTTGCAGCATCTTGTGATAGGACAGGTCATCGATGGAGACGAGGGCCACCGCGATCGCCCGCGGCCGCACCAAGAGGCCGAGGAGTTGCAATTCAATCGGGCCCCGATCCGGGACGGATTTTTGATATTCGCTAAAGCTGTGGGTGAGGCGATCGCACAGTTTCCCCTCAAACTGATCCCCATGGGTCGCGAGGGCGTGCTGATAGTTCGAGTCCCAGATCAGATCCGCCACTGTCAAGTGAAAACTCTCCGCCGGAACCGGCAGCAAAAGACCAGGCTCCAGTTGTTCGAGGATTTCCTGTTGGGCGGCAATCAGGTGTTCGTAAAAGGTTTGATTGTGCTTGTCGTGGGTTCCCGGTGTGTTAATGGTGTAACCCGGAAAAGGCACGGGCTTCCCGTCGTTAAATTTTGGAGATTCTTGAATATGTTGAACTTGGTTACGATAGGTTTCAGGGAGCGTGAGCTTTGCGACTCTGTTGAGATATGCCTGATAGGTTTCGTCCACGTTGGTCTGCCTTGAAGGTCTGTCTAGATCCGATTCTAGCCTGTGGTATGCCTATCTATTTGTTTTGGGGTGAAGATGATTTTGCGATGGGGAAAGCGATCGCCAAACTTCAAGCTGCCGTCCTTGACCCCAATTGGCTCTCGTTTAACACCGACAAACTCACCGCCGACACCCCAGAAACCATCACCGACGGCCTCAACCAAGCCATGACCCCCCCCTTTGGCATGGGCGGCCGCTTCGTCTGGCTCGAAAATACCACCATCTGCCAAACCTGCCCCGAAGCCCTCCTCAACGAACTCAAACGCACCCTCCCGGCCATTCCCCCCACCTCCACCCTCCTCCTCACCAGCCGCAAAAAACCCGACGGCCGTGCCAAATCCACCAAACTCCTCCAAAAACACGCCGAAATCCGCGAATTTGGCCTCATCCCTCCCTGGCGCACCGATGACCTGATCCGCAACGTGCAGCAGGTGGCGCGAGACATGAACCTCAAACTCACCCCCCGCGCCGTGGAACTCCTGGCCGAATCCATCGGCAACAACACCCGCCAACTCTGGAGCGAACTGGAAAAGCTGCAACTCTTCAGCGGCAACACCGATCGCCCCATTGACGATCGCGCCGTCGCCCAACTCACCATCGCCAACACCCAAAACAGCCTCCAACTCGCGGCCGCCATCCGCGACGGCAAAACCGATCAGGCCGTGGGACTGGTGGCAGAGTTATTAAACCTCAATGAACCGCCCTTGCGCATTGTGGCGACGCTGATCGGGCAGTTCCGCACCTGGTTGTTAATTCGGGTGATGATCGAAAGTGGGGAAAAGGATGACAGTGCGATCGCCAAATTCGCCGAACTGGGCAACCCGAAACGCCTCTATTTTCTCCGCAAGGAATTGAATGCGATCGCCGCCCCCCAACTCCTACGCACCCTCCCCATCCTCCGCGACCTGGAATTGGGCCTCAAACGCGGCGCAAATCCGGCGGAATTCTTGCAAATGAAGGTAGTGGAACTCTGCCTCGTCTGCCAGCCCGCGCCCCGCTCGGCCGCACCCTATCGGCGGCGTTAACGTCAGAGCTTGATCGCCAAGCCCCCTCTCACCCAGCACGAGACGCAAGCCAGGTTTCCAAGTCTGCGATCGCTTGAAAATCAAAAATCGCCTCACCCAATGCCGCAATATCTTCCACGTTTAGCGTGATGATTTGCTGTTCGAGAGATTCGGGAATTATGCCAAATTTACGAGTTAGTTGGCGAAGAATCAGAGCCTGTTGACCTTCTGCCCGTCCTTCTTCACGTCCTTCTGCCCGCCCCTCTTCACGTCCCTCTTCACGTCCCTCTTCACGTCCTTCTCGTCGTGCTGTATTCATCACATTATTCCAGTCTCGATAATATTTCAGGCTGTTTTCATAACGGCTCTGTTCTGAGCGAGAAAGTCCCGCAAATTCTGCCACTTCAAAGAGTTGGTTAAAAATCGGATTGGCTTGGAGGAGATCGGGGCGATCGCTCAACTCCGACAGATGCCGCAAGATAAAGAGCCACTGATCGAGGGGGGTTGCTAAATCCTCTAGGGGCTTCGTGAATTTCGGCAGTTCAATATAGATAAACTGCAATTTATCGTGAAAGGTACGACAACGCTGATCTTTGAGCTTAATGATATGAATCAACTCTTGATCATCTTGTTCTTCATCAAAGACAAAATCAAGAATTCCCACCGTATACACTGGAAATAATTGATAATTCCAATACCCTTTTTCGGCTTGTTCTTGAATGGGAAATGAGGCGTAGTAAATGCTGCGATCTTTGAAATAGTCCTGTTTGACTTTTTGCATTTCTACGATAAAGCGTTGACCGTCGCTGGCTTGGCAATAGATATCAAAAACAGCCTTGCGGTCTAGGGGAGTATTCCCTAAATTTTCGGTGTTTTTATAGGTGAGGTCTTGGATTTGGTGGTGGGGAGGCAGGAGGGTATTGAGGAAGTCAATCACGATCGCTTTATTGGCTTCGGTGCCAAAGATGCGCTTAAAGCCGAAGTCGGTGAGGGGGTTGATGTAGCGGGTGTAGGCCATGGCAGGATAATAACGCTCTAGGGGATAGTGTAGCGAGGATCAGCGGGCGAAGACGAGGAGCGATCGCATTGCCTTGCCGTGGGGATATGCTAGGTTCGATGTAAGTCTAAGGATTGCAGGAATTTAAGGTCATGACGCGACAAGAGGTACAAACCACAATTCAACAGTTTTCGCCGGAAGAGTTTGCGATGTTTCGAGCGTGGTTTGCTGCGTTGACGATTGAGCGAGAGCCGCACTATCTCCCCATCGAATTATTAGCTGGAATTTGTGCCGATGATCCTATTGTGATCGATGATGCGGGTGTTTTAGAGGGTGTTGATGATGAGTTGATCAGTGCGTTCGATCACCTGTAATGCGATACCTACTCGATACCAATGTCATCATCACCTATCTCAATCAGCGATCGCCCCAACTGATTGACCGCTTTCTCACCATCCCTACAGAAGAGATCGCGATCTGTGCGATCGTGCGCTCAGAATTGCGTTATGGGGCAATGCGTAGCCGTAATCCGCAGCGGACGATCATGCTCCAATCCCAACTCATTGATCGCTTTGTGTCGTTGCCATTTTGCGATCGCGCTGCGGATAGTTTCGGAGCACAGCGGGCGCGATTGGCGCAGCTAGGAACACCGATCGGAATCTGTGATTTGCAAATTGCGGCGATCGCACTGGTTCATGATTTGGTGGTTGTTACCCATAACATCAATGAGTTTAGCCGCGTGCAAGGATTAGCCTGGGAAGACTGGGAAAGCCAGCCGCGATGAAGGGCGCAAGCATTGCGCCCTCCGAATTGGATTATTCATCCTTCGTTTTGGTAGAAGTGCTCAAGACTTGGACGAGTTGCGCGATCGCATTAATGACAAGGAACAGAAAAACACCCGTTGCCAAAATAATTGCCGTGGGAGATTCATACTCAACAAGGCGGTTCGGATCAATGGGTTGAATCGGCGCGAGAGGTAGGGTTTCAGTGGTTTGGTTCATGGTGAAGGTTTCTGAATTCAATACGTTCATTGTGATCGGGCAAACCTTGGATTCTGGCTCAGTTCTGGGGCATTTTTCGCTCAACGTTTCACTGCGCTAAAACTGAGCCACAATTGAACCAGTGAATCACCGTTCATCTCTCGGAATCCATGGCAACGATCGCCCTCACCCTGTCAGGTAAAGCCACAATCGAAACAGCCCGCAAACGCAAGGGTTGGAAGGCGACAGAATCAGCATGGTATGGCCTGGCCAACACGACCCAAGCCACCCTGAAACGATTTCGAGCGGGTAACAAGATTGATCATGGGGTTTTTGTGGCGCTCTGTGTAGCGGTCGGGGTAGACGATTGGGAATCGGTGGCGGATTTGAATGAGCCAATCCCAGAGCCACCCCCCACCCCAGAACATCCTCCGACGAACGCGCCGACAAATCTCCTTAAATACCGTCGCACCATCCCTAAGTTTGTGGGGCGGGATGTGGCGATCGCGGAATTAACGGCGTTAATCCAAGACAATGCAACGGTGGCGATCGCGGCGGCGGTGTCGGGGATGGGGGGACTGGGTAAAACGGAATTGGCGTGGCAGTGGGCGCACCAGCAATCTGAGGCGGGGAATTTTCCCGGCGGGGTGGTGTGGTTGGATATGGCGGCGGGGAATCCGGGGGAACAGTTGCTGCTGTTTTATCAGACGGAATTTAAGGAAGACATCCCCCCAGAGTTGCCGACGCTGGCCAATCGCGTTGCCTATTGTTGGCAGCATTGGCGGCGCGAGGGGGCGGTGTTGGTGGTGTTGGATGATGTGGTGCGGCAGCGGGACGGGGCGAAGTTGGCGATGTTCCAGCCGGGTGGGGTGTTTCGGGTGTTGTGGACGACGCGGGAGGAATGGTCAGGGGTGCAGCGATATCCGTTGGATCAGCTTTCGGATGGGGCGGCGCGGGAGTTGTTGGCGAGTTACATCGACCCGGCGCGGTTGGAGGCGGAACCGGAGGCGGTGGCGGGGGTGTTGCGGTGGTTTGGGGGGTTGCCGTTGGGGTTGGAGTTGGCGGCGCGATATTTGGCGATGGATGAGTTTTTGAGCATTGCGGATTATCTGAATGAGTTGCATTTAAGCCATGAATCCTTGGCACAGAGGCCGGAAGAGATGGCCTATCCTCACGGGATTGAGGCGGCATTGGCGTTGAGTTGGGCGCGATTGGAGTCGGACGCAGCAAGAAGATTAGCCCTTTCTTTGAGTTTGTTTGGGGCTGCACCGATTCCACTATCAGAGGAATGGCAACACAACTGGCGTAAACCCCTGAAGCAGCTAGTTAATTTGAGTTTATTGGAGCGCAAAACCAAAGATCAAGTAACATTGCATCCTATCGTGCGGCAGTTTATGCAGGAGCGTTTGATTGTAGAGTTGCCTGCTGAAGCTGATGGATTAAAACGAACAGTGGCAGGAATGATTATGAGAGAGGGGAAACAACTTCCCCAAACATTGACAATGGCACAGGCAAAAGAGTTTGCTTCCTGGATTCCTCATTTAGAAGAGGTAGCGAAAAACTTACTACTGTGGGTTGTAGATGAGGATTTAGTGGACGTTTTTGGCTACGTTGCTTTGTATCATACAGAACAAGGTTCTTATGATACGGCAGAACCTTGGTACATTAAAAGCGTAAAAGCAGCACAGATAAAATTCGGAAATTATCATAAAGATACAGCCTGTGCAATTAATAATCTAGCCGAATTGTATCGATTACAGGGAAGATACAAAATTGCGGAAAAGCGATATCTTCAAGCATTAGCTATTGACGAAAAAGTTTTATCGCCTAACGATCTTCAATTGTGTTCTCATTTGAATAACTTGGGTTTGCTCTACTGGGAAATGAGTTCACTTGATGGAGAAAAGAAAAGGTACGCAGAGGCAGAAGGATTTTTATCAAGAGTTGAGCAAATAGCTCGCAATAATCTATCACACGATGATCCAGAATTAGCAATCTATATTGGCAATTTAGCCAATGTCTATTTATCTCAGAAAAAATACAATTTAGCAAAAACCAAATATTATGAAGCCATAGAAATTGAGAAAAAAAGAACGAATCTAAGTCAAGATCAAAATAAACAATTAGCTGTGTATTTGAATGGGTTAGCAACCTTGTATCTTAAAAAAGATGAATATGAGCAATCAAAAAATTTGTACCAAAGAGTTTTAGTTATTTTGAAGAATGTTTTGCGCTCTATGCATCCTGATCTTATTTTGCCTCTTTATAATCTGGGTAGACTATATCAAAAGCAAGGCAATAATCTAGACGCAGAATTATCATTGAGAGAAGCATTAGATGTCAGTTATGCCTGTTTTGACAAAAAACACCATTATGTCCTTATGATCACAGAAAGTTTGGTTTCTTTATATTTTGAGCAACAGAAATATTCTGAATCTGAGCCTCTATTTTTAGAAACATTAGAAATTTTTTGGAACAACTTGGGCGAAGATCATCTCGACACTCAAACCGTTTTAGGTAACGTGATTCGCTTCTACCGCACCGCCCTCGCCGCCGGACTCCCCGACACCCGCCTGCACGACCATCCCCTCGGCGACACGATCCGCTCTCGGTTGTAGTTTTCTCCTATCCATCTCCATCATGAACAGCTTCACCATTACCTACAAAGACACCCTCCCCGATGCCCTCCAAATCAACCGCGATCGCTTTGAAGCAGAAGCACGGTGGGCAATGGCAGTTAAACTTTTTGAACTGGGGCGACTTTCCTCCGGTTTAGCTGCCAGCTTGATTCCCTGCGATCGCGTTACCTTTTTGCTCAAACTTGCTGATTATGGCGTTGCCGCGATCGATCTTGATGAAGATGACCTGATCGCTGACTTAGATAATGCCTGAAACCACACGGAAAACCATTGTCACGAATACCTCACCACTCATTGCCATTGTTGCTGCAACGGGTGATCTAACCTTACTGAAAAACTTACAATTGCAAATCATTGTCCCCTATGAAGTTGCCCAAGAAATCAATTCCGGTGGGCGCGATCGTTTAGGGACTCAAGCATTTAATCAAGCATCTTGGTTAGAGATTCAATCTGAGCCGATCAAAATTGCCCCTTATCTTCTGAATACTCTAGATCGCGGTGAAGCTTCTGTCATTCAAACCGCACTCAACCGCCAAATTGAAACCGTTTGTATTGATGAAAAAGCAGGGCGACGAGTTGCCCGCCTCAGTCAACTCAAACTCACGGGAAGTATTGGGCTACTACTCAAAGCCAAGCAAAATGGTCAACTGGATTCAATGGCAACCGCGATTCAACGAATGCAACAATCGGGCATTCGTTTAAGTCAGGGGGTCATTCATTTTGCAATGGTGCGATCGGGAGAAATACAGTAATGAATAAAACAACCAGACGCAAACCCCAAGACCTCGATCTCGTCGCCCTCACGAGCGATCGCGACACCACCCCCCAAAAAACAGAGCAGCCTGAAACCGGACAACCGATCCGTTTACTGAAAGGTCAAGTCGGAACCGTCGTCATGGAATACGACGATCAAGCCGTCGAAGTCGAATTCGCCAATAATGACGGCACTACCTTCGCGATGGAAACCCTCCCCTGTGATGCGGTGATGTTACTCCATTATGAGCTTTTACAAACGGCTTGAAGACCCAGCGAGATCGACTTCTACCGCACCGCCCTCGCCGCAAGCCTCCCCGACACCCGCCTGCACAACCATCCCCTCGGTGACACAATTCGCTCTCGGTTGTAGAGGTGCGATTTGGTTATCGTGCCAAAATATCCACAACGATAAAATAGATTCATCCCCCTCCCACCAGACATTATGACCCCTCCCACCTTTTGCATGGGCAAAAGATGGTGTTTTACTCATTGGACTGAGCGCGATCGGTCGAGCAACCATTGCCCAAGAAATCAATTCCGGTGGGCGCGATCGCTTAGAGACTTAAACTAACGGGAAGTATTGGGCTACCCCAGCGAACGCCTGCAACTCGATGCACCCCTTAACACTGAATTGGTATGTGCGTCTGTGCTCCCGAACGATTACTGTTGCATCAGGTTGCAGACAAACGACCCCACGCTCTCAGCCCCAAAGGAGGTGGTGGGTTTGCCCTGGGGGGTTTGGGTGCGATCGCGGCAATTGTAGCGGGTGCGGGGTTGCCGTTGGCCGTCGATGGTGAGACGGGCGCGATATTCCCAGTAATATTTCGCGCTGCGTTTGAGACTGAGGATGCAAATTTCATGGCCGTGCCACGGGCGACAGATGGCGGCGAATGCGGGTTGCTGCACCGTGAACCAGACCAAGGCAACGAGACACAACAGGCTCAGGAAGCAGCGTTGCCAAAAGTTGCGCTCCATGGCTCAGGTGCGGGGGAGAGTGCGGCTCACTTTGGCGGGGCAGAGGATGCGATCGCCGTCGCGATAGCCCACAAAGCGCACATAGACCAATTCCCCTTCGCGGATATCGGGGCTGTCGGGTTGGTGCAATTGTGGGTCGTAAAACACTTGCCCCCAGGCATCGCCGATCGCTTGATAACCCCACTGGTGGAGGAGCGATCGCAACGGCGAGAACAACGCCACCACATTCCGCGCCGGTAGCGTGGGCTTGGCTTCGGCCATCACCGTGGCCGTCGGGAAATTCATCAGCAACGTCTGCAACACCTCGAACATTTCATACTGAAATTCGATCGTCAGTTGATCCCGCTGTTGTTGGACTTCGGTGCGGAGGCGGCGACATTGTTGCTGGAGTTGCAGCACCTGATTGTTGGCATCTTCGAGGGTGGTTTGCCAATGGTGTTCCCGGCGTTCGAGTTCCGTTTCGAGGAGTTGAATCCGCTCCTGAGCCGCCACGAGATCATTTGTCGTCACCGTGAGGCCGGTTTGGGCGCGGGTGAGTTGCTCTTGGAGTTCGGTTTTTTCGTTGTAGAGTTGTTGCCCTTGGCTGTGGAGTTTCGCCACTTCTTGGAAGGCACTGCCCAGGGAGGGGAACGTCACGCCGTAGGCCTGGAGCAATTCCTCTAGAGTCCAATTTAGAGTACGGGCCAGGCGATTCAATTCCGCAAAACTGAGCAGATCGAGACTGCCTTGGCGTAACTGGCGCAGGTGGTTAGGGGTGAGACCCGCTTTGCGTTGGAAGAGGGCCCAACTAAGAATATTGGCCTGTTTGAGGCGATCGCTCAGGAGCGGATCGAACTCATACTGACAATCCAAATCAACAACGGGGGCCGTTGCGGACTTCCCCCCGATCAAACTCAAAAAAAAGGCTGTTCCTCCCACCCAGAGAAATACGCCAAACCAAAAGAGATTGGGTTCTTCGACCATCAACATTCTGCTTAAGGTACTGCGGCTCGGACATCGCGCGTCAATTTCCCCCCAATCTTACCCCATTCGGACAATTCCGATAGTGTCCATCGCAGCGAAGATTCGCGTCTAGGGTTGCAAGGCGGCTCCGGTCTGGATACGGAGAGGATCACCCAGGGCTTCATCGGCAATCCCCGCAGCGGTGGGAGTGAGGGGAGCCGTCCCCCAGGCTTGGGCGAGGCTTTGTAAAAACTGGTCTTGCTGGGCGCGAAATTCCACAATCGGCCCGTTGTTATTGACGATCGCAAACCACACCCAGCCGCGATCGCGCGTCGGCAAAACCCCCGCCAAGGCACTCACTCCATTTAATGTCCCGGTTTTAATCAGCGTCCCCGGCGGAAAATTGCGGTCCTGCATCGTGCCTTGGCGATCGCGCCCCGCCACCGGAAACACATCTGCAATCCCCGCGTTTTGAGCTGCCAAATTTTGCTCCAGCCGCTGCAACATCGCCACCGTCGCCCGGGGCGAAATCCGATTCGCCGTCCCCAACCCGGAGCCATTGATCAATTGAATTTCCTCAGGCGGCACACCCGCCGCCGCCGCCGCCCGTTGAGCCACCACCGCCGCCCCCCCCACGGACTCCGCCAACACCTGCGCCATCACATTATTACTGTAGATATTCATCTGCTTGAGGATATTTCCCAAGTTCACCGATTGATGCCGCAGCAGCACCGTCCCGGCGGGCAGGTCTGACGCAACCACCACCGACCCCTGCCATTGCACTTGGGGCTTGGGCGTACCCGGCGGCAGTTTGTTGTATTCCGCTTGGGCCGCTTGGGGCCATTGGGACGGGTTCAACGCCACCCGGAACAGTTCTCCTGCCTGTTGGGGTTGGGTTTTGTAATTCATATAAAACGGCCCGACGATCACCAGATTGCCGGCCACTTGGCGAATCCCTTGGGCATTGAGGGCATTGCCGACAGCGATCGCCTCCTCCCACACAAAAAACGGATTGCCCGTCCCCTCAACCACTAAATCCCCCTGTAACACACCATTTTCCACCGGCCCCGTCCCATACACCGTCGTCGGAAAGCGATGGGCCAACCCCCACTGCTCCGCCGCCGCCAGGGTCGTGGCTATCTTCGTCAGGGAGGCCGCCGATTGTGGGATTGTCCCCTGATGCACCGCCAAACGGGTGATCCCCGCTTGTAGATACACCCCCTGAGTCGTCTCGCTGATCCCCCGCTGCCGCAACCGCTGGAGGTACTGCGCCATTAAATCCTCAGCAACGCCATCGGGTTCAGCCGGAGGTTGAAAAAAGGCCGCCGTTTGCCAGGGCAACAGCCGCTCAATCTGATCCGAGGGGCGCGAACAGGCCACCATCCCCACCCCTAACACCAGCACCAACCCACCCAGACCCATCATCATTCGCCCCATGAACGACTCCTCAAATTAAAAACCAGACTGAATCGCAGACCGTCTTGTATTCTAGACAGAATTTTGCGTCTTACCTAAAACCCGTCCCCCCAATCATCGGTCTGAATCCCAGGATGATCGGCGGGGAATTCTAGGGGCGATCGCGCCATCCGCTTCGGCATTCCCGTCAAAATCATGCACCTCACCGGATCTGAATCTGGTAAAATCTTTACGGTTTCTATCACACCCAACCAATGAGATCATCGACACGGGAAAGAATTGCAGTTGACGCAATGGGCGGCGATCATGCCCCCGATGAAATTGTGGCTGGTGCTGTCCGCGCTGCTGAAGAATTAGATGCCGAGATACTTTTGGTTGGCGATCCTGAAAGAATTCAGGCCTGCCTAACCGCCCATGGCGGATCAGACCGGATCGAAATTGTCCCGGCAGAGGACGTGATTTCGATGCACGACGAAGCCACGGGGGTTCGGCGTAAACCCAAAGCCTCGATCAACGTTGCCATGGATTTGGTGAAGCAAGACCGCGCTGATGCGGTCTTTTCTGCTGGACATTCCGGCGCAGTGATGGCGGCGGCACTCCTGCGCCTGGGCCGCATTAAAGGCATCGATCGCCCCGCGATCGGGGCGATTTTCCCCACATTACTCCCTGGCAAATCGGCAATTATTTTAGACGTGGGCGCGAACGTGGATTCTCGCCCTAAATATTTAGAACAGTTCGGCCTGATGGGGTCGGTGTATAGCCAATGCGCCCTCGGAGTGGAGAACCCGAAAATCGGCCTCCTCAACATTGGCGAAGAAGCCTCAAAGGGGAATGAATTAGCCCTGCGGGCCCATGAGTTGCTCGCGGCCAACACGGCGATCAATTTTGTGGGCAATGCCGAAGGGCGGGATGTGCTGTCGGGACAGTTTGATGTGATTGTCTGTGATGGGTTTGTGGGTAATGTGTTGTTGAAATTTGCCGAAGCGATCGGCGGCGTGCTGATCCAAACCCTGAAAGAAGAACTCCCCTACGGGATTCGGGGGCAAATTGGGTCGGCGATTCTGCGGCCCAATTTGCGGCGCGTCGGTCAGCGCATTGACCATGCCGAACATGGGGGCGGCTTGCTCTTGGGGGTAAATGGCGTGTGCATTATTGGCCACGGTAGCTCGGAAGCGCCGTCGGTATTTAATGCGATCCGCTTGGCGAAAGAAGCCATCCGCAATCAAGTGTTAGCTCGCATCCATGACTACTACAGTCAGCGGTTGGAGCAGGTGGCGAGTAGTGAGCCGCCGTCGCCATAATCCTGGGATGGAGCGAGGGTGAGCATGGTAAGAGTCTTGTGATGGAGGGTAACGAATTTTGAAACAAGCCGGGATCGGGGTTGCGATAACGGGATGTGGGGCAGCGGCACCGGACGCGACCCTCACCAATGATCAATTAAGTGCGATCG
>CAZCWE010000035.1:0-4106 GCA_964502285.1 uncultured Spirulina sp.
ATCTCTGTGATGGGGGGATTGGGTGGCTCGATTGATTCAGCGTGACTCTGTGCGCCTCACTGTCCCACTACACCATACAAAATCACGGTTACAGAAGGTGCCTGGAGGATGCTGATGATGACCGCGATTCCTCGCCCCTGATTTCACGAGTTCAGAAGATGGTACGGATGGGAAATTAAAACAGCGTGAAGGATGCGCGATCGCACTGCGCCATTGTCTAGGATCGAGAGTAACTATCGTAAGCACAGGAACAACAACGAATGACTCAACGGCGGATTTTAATTGTTGGGGGCGTGGCTGGCGGGGCATCCTGTGCCGCGCGATCGCGTCGCTTAGACGAGGATGTCGAAATCATCATCTATGACCGCGGCCCCTATGTATCCTTTGCCAACTGTGGGCTGCCCTATTACGTGGGGGATGTGATTGTTGATGAATCTAAACTCTTGGTCGCTAATGCAGACTTGTTTCAAGAACGCTTCAATATTCAAGTTTGTCTAGAGCATAATGTGTGCGGGATTAATCGCGATCGCCACACCATTACCGTCGAAGATTTAAAAACCGGTGAAAAACGGGACGAAGCCTACGACGCGCTCGTCCTCGCCCCCGGTGCGGCTCCCATTCGGCCCCCCTTACCGGGGATTGATTTACCGGGAATTTTTGCCCTGCGGACGATCCCCGATAGTCGGCGGATTCGGGACTGGATTACAGCCCATCAGGTGAAAACGGCGGTGATTGTCGGTGGGGGTTTTATTGGGTTGGAAATGACGGAAAATCTGATCCATCGTGACATTCAGGTGACCTTACTCGAACAATTGCCCCAGGTGATGCCGCCCCTTGATCCGGAAATGGTGGCCTCAGTGCATGATCTGTTGCGAGAACGAGGAGTAAATCTGTGTTTAGGGGATGGTGTGAGTGGCTTTGCGGCGGTGGGCGATCGCATTCAAGTTACCACTGCATCGGGCCAGAGCCATACGGCGGATCTCGTGATTTTAGCGATCGGAGTGCGGCCGGAAAATCAACTGGCCAAAGCGGCGGGTCTTGCCATTGGTGAACGGGGCGGCATTCAAGTCAATGCCCAGATGCAAACCAGCGATCCCCAGATTTGGGCCGTGGGGGATGCGGTGGAAGTGCAGGATTTTGTCACCCAAACGCCGACCCAAATTCCCCTTGCAGGCCCGGCCAATCGTCAGGGTCGGATTGCGGCTGATGCGATCGCCGGTCGTTCGAGCACCTTTCGCGGTGTCCAGGGCACATCCGTCTGTCGTATTTTTGACCTCACCGTTGCCAGCACCGGAGCCAGCGAAAAACTTCTGCAACGCCTGGCGATTCCTTACGAAAAAATCTATCTTCATCCTGGGCATCATGTGGGCTACTTTCCCGGCGCAACCCCCATTGATATCAAGCTTCTGTTTGCTCCAGAAACGGGCAAAATTTTAGGAGTGCAAGCCGTGGGCGAATCGGGCACAGAAAAGCGCGTTGATGTAATTGCCATGGCGATTCAGCAGGGGGCGACGGTGTTTGACCTCGAAGAGGCGGAATTATGTTACGCGCCGCAATTTGGAGCCGCGAAAGATCCGGTTAATTTTGCGGGCATGATCGCCGCGAATCACCTGCGGGGGGATGCACCAATCGCCCAATGGTCAGATCAGGCATGGCGATCGCATCTGCTCATTGATGTGCGCACGGTGTCGGAATTTGCAGCGGGAGCGATTGAAGGTGCGATCAATCTGCCTTTGGATGATTTGCGCGATCGCTTAACAGAACTGCCCCACGATCAGCCCATTTATGTCTACTGCCAAGTGGGACAGCGGGCCTACTACGCAACCCGCGTCCTCCGCTTAAACGGTTTCAAGGCGTTTAATCTCACAGGTGGATACAAAACCTATTGTGCGATGCCGGCGACATATAGCAGTGGACAAGTTTGTTAGGACATTTAATCAGCGCACCCTGAGCGGAGTCGAAGGGTAAGCGGCCGGGCTTCGACTCCGCTCAGCCCTCGACAGTATCTTTTGAGAAAAAGGGAGCCTTAGGTGTCCTAAACTTTGTGACTACTGCTATAACATAACCTTCAAGACGCTGCGATCATTGCCCTTGCTTGATCCAGCAGTCTTCCCCTCCTCATGTGTTATCCATTTGGAGGCCGAGGATCTCACTCGTTGTTTAACTGAACCAATGCTTTGTCCAGGTCTAAATCCATGAAGCGATCGCAGGCAAAATACATCCATTGAATCGAGGTTTGGGAATCCCGCCCAATCGACTGAAACCCCAGCGCCGCCGTTAACGCTTCATAAATTGGGTGAATAATCAGCGTATAAATATCGCAAAGATTGGGAAAATCCGCCTTCATCCGCTCCAGCGTCGTTTGCACATCCTGCACAAACAGGCGGCGATAGGCCTTGAGATAGTCCGGTGCAATCATCCAACTGCGGATAAACACTGCCACACAGGATTCATCGCCCGGTGTCGCCATTTTAAACGGGTCAACCTCCCGAATCGCACTCAGATGCAGCCCCCGATTCGGAGAACCAAAAAAATTCGCCTCCGATTCACTCGCCACCGGATAGAGCAGGAAAAACCCCACCGGATTTTGATTATCCTCACGCCGCAACACCCGCATCCCTACTGAATACTGCCGCGCCCAAGCCCGCAACAGCCGCGCAATCCGATGGGGTACGGCTTCGGTATTGTGGTTCATCCAGTTGTAATTGGTCGCCAATAACTGCGCGACAGGAATCGCATCACAGCGGGGATCAAAATCATCCAATCGCAGCGGGGGTAAGGTGTGGTTCGTTCCTGAGGTTTCGGCGAATAAGGTGAGGGCGAGGGGTTGAATGGCGATTTGGGTGGTGTTGCCGTCGAAGCTTTTGCGAATGAAGCCGAGGGCGGCCAATTTATCGAGCATCATGCCGGCAGAGCGATCGCTCCCCTGCTCCTTATCGCCATAGAACAGTTCCGCCGCCTGCCGATGGCTACAGGTCAACAGCCCCGACGGTTGGGTTAATTGGGTCAGTGGGGCCGGGTTGCCCTCTTGGGCCAACGCATAGATCCACAGCCGCACTAAACAGTCCGCCCGCACCCGCGTCAGCCCCACCCGCTGAATCAAACGCTCGACCCAATCCTGATACTGCTCTGCTCTCACCCACTGGTCAAACTCAAACACGCTGCCCACCTCGCTGCAACCGAATCACCCCCATTGTAAATAGATTTCCTTCGCCTCCCTACACCCTGCTTCACCCCTCTACAGAACCATCTGACGCCTTCAGGCTTCTCTCTGTTGCTCATTGTTCCCTCACAATTTCCTTTGGCATAGTGAACACAGTTAAGCAATTCACAACACCGTAGAGGTTCTTATGGCAACGCAAAAACATCAAACCGCCCCCGTCCACACCAATGCTTGGGTCTTCCAAACCTACCTCTGTTTTGGCATTTCCATCGTCGCCACTCTCCTCGGCATTTTGTATATGCCCAATCAAGATAATTGGGTGAAGGGATATCTATTGATGGGGATGCTGTTTTCGGTGGGTTCGACGGTGAGCTTGGCGAAAACGACCCGCGACATTGAAGAATCTAAACGCATGATCAGCCGCATTGATGAAGCGAAGTTAGAGCGTCTTTTGGCTAATTATGATCCTTTTAAAGATGTTTAAGTATCAATAATTCAGAGTAGATCATGAATAGATTAAGGTGACACGCTATCACCAAAAAACAAGGGGCTAATGCCCTTGTTTTTTGGTTTTTACGCATCGAAAACGGTGGGGAATCGGTTAAAATTCGTAGTCTACGGCAAGGGTTTCGGCGAGGATGGGTTTGATGTAAGTGGCGATGATCTCCTGGTGGAGGGGGTGGGGTTGGTAGTCGGCGAGACCTTGGCGATCGCGAAATCGCACGACTAAGCCATGGGTGAAGCCCTGCGATCGCGCTGAGAAATTTTCCCCGCAGGAGAGGGACACAATGCTGGGGATTTTTCCCACCATGCCGCGTAATGCTGTCAGGACAGCCGCGATCGCTGCTTCGGTCGCGTCGGGCTGCCATTTAAACAAAACAATATGCTCAACCATCAGTTTGGACTCGTTCAGAACAAATTTGAGTGTAGAACATGGCAGGGT
>CAZCWE010000035.1:4116-5049 GCA_964502285.1 uncultured Spirulina sp.
CGGATCGCGTCTTGTGGGGTGGTTCTTCGCTGATCCGTCACCGTCCACGAGGGAATTTTTCTCGATGCGCACAAACTCACCCGGAGCGGAAAGGGAACCGATAGGATGAAGGGGTGTTGTCCATTTTTCCGCCGCGCCGATTTTATGGTGTTAGTTCTGCTCGACTGCGATGGAGATTTAAACCATGTCGTCACGCTAACCCTCGAAATTCAGGCTGAGGGTCAGACAACGCCAACCCGTATCGCTGGCAGCTTACCCCCAAATCCTGTTTTGGCTGGGTGTGATGAGCAGTGGCGATCGCTGCACCGCCAGAGTTCCCCCACCCCAGCACAACTCGCCCAGCGGCAAACCCTCACCGCTGACTTAATCCGGCAGTTTAACCAGTGGCTGCGGTCAGCCTCCGATCGCACCCTGGGCGATATGCTGCGGGCTTGCCTGAATCCCAATGATGAAATTTTGGTGGTGGTGCAGGCGCGGGATGAGCGGGTGCAAGGTTTACCGTGGCAGCAGTGGGACGGGTTGGCGGATTATCCCAACGCGGCGATCGCGTTTCAACATCCCAACCCTCAGGCCGAAAGACGAGAACTCAAACAGCGCGATCGCACCTCCCTCCAGCCGCTCCGTATCTTGATGGTGTTGGGGCCAGATTCCCCCCACGAAGATAGCGATCGCACCCTCCCCGCCACGGAATTCTGTACCTTAGTCGCACCGAGTCGCGCCCAACTCCATCAACACCTCTGGAATGCTCAAGGCTGGGATTTGCTCTACCTGTCGGGGGCGCACCTCAACCCGGATCATACGGCTCAGATGCTCGACCATGCGCAGGTGATCGGCGTGGCGGTCCACCGTGACCAGCTCATCGAATGCCAGCGGATGGCGGCCGGCGCGCACACGCTGCATTGCCTCTGCATCCCAATACGTGCGCAGGCGCCG
>CAZCWE010000035.1:5059-7058 GCA_964502285.1 uncultured Spirulina sp.
GCCTTTTCCGCTCAGCGCGCGGGCCACTTCACATCGGCCACAGGATCGCGCCCATCCCGGCCGCCTCGGTCGCCTTCAGAGATGCAAAGGTGTGCCCTATTGAGCATATTCCACATATACGAGACGTAATATGGGCCAATTCACGGCAATCCCTTCCAACCACCATGGCCTCAAAAAAGCGGTGAAGCAGGGGCTTGTGGTGGTGATGGTCAACATGACGGATGGCCTGGCATTTGTTCCCACCCTAGCGGCCTGGGGGGTGCTCTATGCGATCGTGATGCGCGAACCCGTGCCGGATGGAGTGGCGCAGACCCTTTTACACCAGGTTTTACGGAACTTGCAACGGGGACAGTCGCTCCCGTTCGCCGTCCGCACCGCCCAAGCACAGTTACCGGCCGGGGACTGTCCGGGGGGGAGTGGGTGGCCGATGGTGTACCACTTGGGGACACAGCGGCAACCGTTGCCGGGTCGAGAATCATTAACCTGGGATGACCTGAATCCGACGGCGACGCTGCCCTGTCCCTATCGGGGGTTGGGGGTGTTTACGGCAGCGGATGCGGCGGTGTTTCGGGGGCGGCAAACGATGGTGGAGCGTTTGGCCTATGGGGTATATAGCCAGCCGTTGGTGGCGTTGGTTGGGGCATCCGGTACGGGTAAATCGTCGCTGGTGTTGGCGGGGTTAGTGCCGCAGTTTGCCTCGGAGGCGGCGATCGCTATATTCCGCCCTGGGACAACCCCTCTGCTTAACCTTGCCAATGCCCTAGCTGCTCTCCTGCCGACCCCTGATCCCCTGTTGGCGCTGCAATTGGCGACGGGGGAAGCGAATGTGTTGGCGGTGATTAAAACGGCGTTACAGCATCAGGAGAAACCGAGACTATTACTGATCGCGGATCAATTTGAGGAATTGTTTACGGGATGCGATCGCACCATCCAAGCAGAATTTCTGGAGATTTTTCTCTCTCCCGTCCATGCTGCCGACACGGCTGCCTCCCCGTGGCACACCCCCAAACTGACGGTCATTCTCACCCTCCGCGCCGACTTCCTCGAAGCCGCCCTCAATGATGCCCAACTTGCGCCGCTGCTCTGTCGCCATCAGCCGGAATTATTGATGCCCATGACCCCTAAATCTCTCCATGCCGCCATTGTCGAACCTGCGGAGGTGGTGGGCATGGGTTTAGAGGCGGGTTTAGCTGATCGCATTGTCGCGGCGGTGGGGGATGAGCCGGGGCGGTTGCCGTGGTTGGAATTTACCCTCACTCGGCTGTGGGAGTATCAACGGAAGCACATACCGGAAGGACTGCGATCGCACCAACTCACCCACCGCGCCTATGAGGCGATCGGGGGGGTGGAGCAGGCGATCGCCCGCTACGCAGAACAAGCCTACAATCACCTCAGCACCGCCGCACAAACCCAGACTCGCCACATTTTCACCCGACTCGTCCAACCCGGCCACGGAACCGCCGCCACCCGTCGCCTCGTCTCTCCGGATCAGCTTGGCGATCGCAAACTCCTCACCTACTGGGCCGAGCATCAGTTTCTGGTGGTCGCACCGGATCGGGTGGAGTTGGTGCATGAGGTCTTAATCTATGCCTGGGATCGATTCCAAACATGGCTTTTGGAGGATCGGGGCTTTCACCTCTGGCAGGAGCGATCGCGCCCCCACTGGCAGCAATGGCATCAAGCGGGCTACGCCGACGAGCACCTATTACGAGACATCACACTGACGGAAGCAGCCCAGTGGCTCACCCAACGCGAGGGTGACCTCGTTCCGGAGGCACGGGAATGGATTGCGGCGAGTCTGGCGGTGCAGCAGCAAAGGGTGCGATCGCGGCGGTGGCGGGTGCTGTGGTGTTCGGCGGGGGTGCTTTTGGTACTGGCATGGGTGAGTGCGATCCGGTGGCAGCGACATCATGAGCAAGACAACGCCCCCACAAGCCGAGTCTGTCCTGCCGTGGTAAGACCGCTAGACGGCGGGATCTGTGGTTGAGCATCACCGATG
>CAZCWE010000035.1:7068-12169 GCA_964502285.1 uncultured Spirulina sp.
TAACGATACCCTGAACCTAACCAACGTTCTGCACGGGGAAACGCCGATGTCTACACTCCATCACTACACGATCGCTGAATTGAACGATCTTGACCAAGCTGCATTTACGGCGGCACTCGATGGCATTTTTGAGGAAACCCCCAGCATTGCCTGTCAAGCCTGGCACGCGAAACCCTTCAGCGATCGCGATGCACTGCACAGTGCCATGGTGGCGGTGGTGCGATCGCTGCCCCCCGCCGAACAACTCGCTTTGATCAAAGCCCATCCCGACCTGGGCAGCCGCACCAAAATGGCCGATGCCTCCGTCCAAGAACAAACCAGTGCCGGCCTCAATCAACTCAGCCCCACGGAATACGACCAGTTCACCGCGTTAAACAATACCTACAAAAAACGGTTTGGCTTCCCCTTCATCATCGCCGTCGGTCACCATACCAAAGACAGCATCCTCGCCGCCTTTGCAGCCCGCCTGCAAAACAGCCCAGCACAGGAACAGGAACAGGCCCTCGCGGAAATTTTTGCGATCGCTGCCCTCCGCCTTGAAAATCGAGTCGCCGCGTCAGCCTAGAGCCCTCCAAATTTGGGTGTTTCCCAGGTTGGCAGGATCAACGCTCAACTCCGATGATAGAAGAGACCCGATCTGAATTTGGATGGTGTGATCATGGTACTCCTCAAAATTAAAGGCTCAATTACCCTTGGCTTGGCCGTGGCTGCGATCGTCTTCTTTACATCGGGCGATACATTTCTCCCCCAACCCCTCAGCGGCTGGAGCTATAGCCTCCGCACCGGAACCGTCAACTGGATCAGCAGCATTTTCGACCCCAGCGATCGGCTCGATCCCAACGAAGCCCGCCAAGAGCAAATCGAACAACTGGAAGGCCAATAGGCGGGGATGTGCGATCGCTCCCTCACCCAACTCGAATTCAGCATCCCCATTGCTCCTGAAGAAACAGGGAGCAGTGGGGCATCCCTTGGGGCTAGGCAAGGTTTCTCTGGAAACCACTAGCCAATGCCTGCGTCACCAGCGTCCGGTTCAATGACCGCGCTCGAGGCGCTCAATGACGATTTTGACGTGGCATTGTGTTTCACATGAGGGGAGTGAGTCGGTTCGGCGATCTTAATACCATGCTCATCAACTTGGCTATTAACGAGGTGGACATAGCTTTCTCCTTTATTAATCCCAAAAGAGATCCCCGCTTCGTTTAACCCATCCCACATTGCCATCAGGACTTCTTCATACACAGCCCAATAGCCATCTTTCTTCGCCCACGCGCCACACCAATACATGAGACTGCCACTACTAGCACTGAGATAAGGCATACTCATATGCCATTCGTCCTTGACAATTTTGGGGTTATTCTCAATGGTTTGATCCCAAATATCTTTAAGTTGACGGGCATCGGCATCAGACCCAATCATAAACAGGAGTTCAATCAGACGATTCTCCGTGGGGAGGAGATTTTCGAGGCGAGATCCCCAAACCACAGAGTTGGGCAGGGTGACAATTTTGCCATTGTAATGATCGAAAGAAGTGTTCGCGAGGGTGATTTTGCGGACGAAACCTTTGTCACTTGTGCCAGGAATTTCGACGTGATCGCCCACATCAAACGGCTTATACACCATCAACATCAACCCACTTGCAAAATTCCCCAAATTACTCTGCAACGCGAAAGCCAACACGAAACTGACCCCCCCAAGTAACGCCAAGAGCGGCCCAAGACTCACCCCCAACGAAGTCACGGCAACTAAAGCCCCAATCACCACCACCCCACGCTTGACCACCAGAACAACAAAATCCTGGAGCATCACAGAAGCACTGCTGATCGACCCCAAAGATTTTTTAGTAATCACGCCAGCCACAGGAGCGACGAGAAACGCAATCCCCAAAATGCCGACAAACTGACCCAAACTCCACCCTAAACGCACCCCGCCCTCATCGGACTTGATCCAGGTCAAAACCCGAACCCCTAACCCTTCCGTATCCGTAACATCAAGCTCAACCCCACTCACTGCCTCAATATACTTACGATACGACGTGGCATCTCCCCCCTTAGCCTCCAACGCTTCCAAAGTTGTTGTGAGCCGATCCACAATCGCAGTTTGTTCACCCTGCAACGTTGTGACATTAACAATCAGTTGATTCTTCAGCTCGGTTTCAGCTTCAATCATATCCGCCAACATCGCATTCACATCTGCCAACTGGTCGGCTGCATCCCCCACCTCAGCCGCATCCTCTTCTGGGGTGGTCGCCTCTGATTCCGTGGTCGCCTCTGGTTCTGTCGCCGCACCTTCCCCAGTCGCTCCAGAGTTCTGTGCAGCACCATCCACATTCGCCGCCACATCATCGAGCAATTCGCCAGATTCCTGTGTTTGAGTTGTGGCAGCGTCCTCCGCCTCTACGGGAGCCAAGCCCGCCTCAATCAACGCATCAGATGCTTCAGTGACAGTGGCGCGAGCTTGCTCAATAGACTGGACTAACTCTTGATGTTCAGGGGTATCAGGCACTGCCGCCTGGAAATCTTCCCGCAAGGTATCTAAGTCAAGAATAGCTTTATTCAAAGTATCAATCTGAGTGGTCGCCCCTTGATAAGCCGCTGATCCAGCTTCAAGCTCATCACGACTCGCTCTTGCTTCCTCTAGTACCCGTCGAGCGGTGACGATTTCTTTCTCACTTTCCGCTTCTTCCACCACAGCATTGAGCGTATCATCCTCATCCAGCTGTTGGTTCTCCTTGACAACCTTTTCCACTGCTTGATTAGCAGTAAGCAACGCTTCCTTGGCTTCTTCCACTTGCTTGGTGGCATCATCATACTCAGGCGTGCCTTGTTCCGCCGCCGCTAACTGTGATTCAGCATCTGCAAGTTTGGTTTTTGCCTCTTCGACTAAAGTAGCGGCCTCTTCTTCCTGTTGGATAACGAGATTTTTGCGCTTAATGGCTACTTCCGACTCAGAGATCGCCGTCACCTTGGCTTTGAGGAGTAAGAACCAAGCCGCCGCTTCGACCTGTAATTCTTCTAGCGTCATTGGCTTGAGAATTAAACTAAGCTGATCCACAGGAATAGCCACATCGGACACCGTAACCGCATTTTCCGGTTGAACATCTCCCAAAAATGTCGATTCCACCAGAACAGATTGGGGTTCTTCACCTTCTGCTTCCCCTTCTTGAGCTAACACCGGCAGTGCCAAAACAGACATCACAGAAACCAAGCCTGTTACCAAAATGGCTTGAAACCTCAGCACAAACACTTGACGCATAATTCAAAAACCTGGGTAAATAATCGGGCATTTTAGATGAGTTATCTCCATCTAATCCAGATTTTAATATCGTTTACCCAAATACGGAGAAAAAATTCAGAAATTGCCTCAAACCCGCATTATTATAGTTGGGTTGGGCGGCGCGAAGTAAGACCCAACACAATCGCTGCAACGTTTGCTAATGTCGGGTTACTCTGCGAGAAGACAAGCCGACGCGCCTCAACCCAACCTACGATGAATCACGTTCGTCCTGTACTGCTGGTTGACTGAAAACACATCTGAAAGGCTCAACCCAACCTACATCGACCCTCTTTCTTCAGTCAACTAGATCGTAATGCTTGTTCAAAAAGTTAATAAAAAATGCGTATCTCGCTTCGCGATGTTCATGATGGCATTATTTCGAGTCAGAATTGTGAATCTAGCAGAGCTAGTGGTCAGCCACGATGATTTTGACAGTTGTTGCGCTTTAGCGCGTTGCCGCACCGCAACGGGAAGGGCTAAAGCCCGACAACGACAAGCCTATCAGAATCAGAGAGGTGGACTACTAGCGATCGCGATGACGCGATCGCAGCCTGTTCCGGTATGGGCTTAACCTCTTAGGTCACGGTTAGGCTTTCTTGCGGGTTGAGCTTTTGCGGGTGGTGGATTTCTTGGCCGTTGTTGATTTTTTTGCGGTGGTGGATTTCTTGGCCGTCGTTGATTTTTTGCGGGTTGTTTTCTTTTTCGTAGCTGCCTTTTCCGCCAAAATGGGCAATGCTTTTTCGAGAGTCATCGTCTCGATGGTTTCGCCCTCTGGCAAACCGGCGTTAACTTTACCGTGCTTCACATAATTACCATAGGGCCCCGCATAGATGTTGACGGGTTCTTGATCGTCAGGATGTGCGCCCAATTCTTTGAGGGGCGTTTTACTCGCATTGCGACCCCGGCCGCGCTTCGGTTGGGCCAACAATTCCAAGGCCCGCTCCAAGGTAATTTCCAGCACATCATCCGGCGCTTTAATCGAACGGTAATCCTTACCATCCTTGCCCTGATCATGGACGACATAGGGCCCAAACCGTCCCAAACTGGCCTTCACTTTCGCGCCGGTTTCCGGGTGTTCTCCCAGGAGGCGCGGCAATGCCAACAGCCCCAACGCTAACTCCAGGGTGACATCCTCCGGCTTCACCCCCTTGGGCAGGGAGGCACGCTTGGGTTTCGGATTTTCATCGGTTTTTTCACCCAGTTGCACATAGGGGCCATAATTGCCCACGAGGACATAAATGGATTCTTGGGTTTCCGGGTGAACGCCGACTTCTTCGGGGCCTTCGAGTTTTTGGCGAATCAGTTGATCCACTTGATCGGGGGTGAGATCCGCCGGGGTGAGGTCGGGGGGAATCGAGGCAGTGACCACATCATCGCCGTAGGGCACTTCGATATAGGGCCCAAAGCGGCCAATCTTCACGACCCCTTTGAGGTTATCGAGGACAACGGTTTTGGCTTTGCCCACTTCGATATCTTGTTCACGGACTTTCACCTGTTTTTCGAGGCCCTGTTCTCCCAAGTAGAAGGTCTCTAAATAGGGCAGCCACTTGGCATCTCCGGCCGCGATTTCGTCAAGGGTTTGCTCCATCCGAGAGGTGAAGCCGGTATCGACGAGATCGGGGAAGTGATCTTCTAAAAGGCGGCAGACGGCAAAGGCGGTGAAGGTGGGGATCAGGGTTTTGTTGCGCATCTGGGCATAGCCGCGATCGATGATCGTGCCGATGATGCTGGCGTAGGTGCTGGGGCGACCGATGCCTTCGCTTTCGAGGACTTTCACCAAGGAGGCTTCGGTGTAGCGGGCGGGGGGTTGGGTGTCGTGGCTGAGGGG
>CAZCWE010000035.1:12208-16246 GCA_964502285.1 uncultured Spirulina sp.
CCGGGAAAGTCGATGCGTTTGCCGCTGGCGCGGAATTCGGCATCATCAACTTTGACGGTGACGCTGAGTTGGGTCAGTTTAGCGTCGGCCATTTGGCAGGCGACGGTGCGTTTCCAAATCAGGTCGTAGAGGCGAAATTCGCGATCGCCCAATCCCGTCTCCTGGGGAGTCCGAAAACTCGACCCCGCCGGCCGAATCGCTTCGTGGGCTTCCTGGGCTCCTTTGCTTTTCGTGGTGTATTGCCGGGCTTTACTCGGCAAATATTCTTGACCGTATTTCTGGGTCACACAATCACGAGCGGCTGAAATCGCCTGCTCCGACAGATGCACCGAATCCGTCCGCATATAGGTGATGTAGCCCTCTTCGTAGAGTTTTTGGGCAATGCGCATCGTGTCCCGCGCTGAGTAGCCCAGTTTGCGGTTGGACTCCTGTTGCAGGGTGGAGGTGGTGAAGGGAGGCGACGGACGGCGAGTGGTGGGGCGTTCGTCGGTGTGGCTCACCGTCCAGGTTTGGGGTTCGAGGCGTTCTTTCAGGGCCAGGGCTTCGGCTTCATTGAGAACCACAACCTTTTTGCCTTTAGCGAGTTGGCCGGTGTTTGGGTCAAAGTCACTCCCGGTCGCGAGCTTTTTCCCGGCTAAGGTGACTAACTTGGCATCAAATTTGCCTTTTTTCGCCTGCAAGTGGGCTTTGAGATCCCAATAGGACGCGGTTTGGAACGCCCGCCGCTCGCGCTCGCGCTGCACGAGGAGTCGCACGGATACGGACTGCACCCGCCCGGCCGAGAGTCCAAAGGAAATCTTTTTCCACAGCAGGGGCGAGAGGGTATAGCCTACGAGTCGGTCTAGAATGCGGCGGGTTTCTTGGGCGTGGACGAGGTTTTCATTAATGTCGCGGCAGTTGTTGAGAGCCTTCTGAATCGCATCGGCGGTGATTTCATGGAAGACCATCCGCTTCGGTGGGGTTTTCGGCTTTAAAATTTGCAGCAAATGCCAGGAAATACTTTCACCTTCTCGGTCTTCGTCCGTGGCCAGAATTAATTCATCGGCATTTTTGAGGGCTTCTTTTAATTCCTTGACCACTTTTCTCTTGGTTTTTGGAATGACGTAAATCGGCTCAAAATTTTTGTGGGCGTTGACCCCCAGTTGTGACCAATCTTGTCCCTTATAGGCGGCTGGAATTTCATCAGCGGAGGAGGGTAAATCCCGCACATGGCCCATGGAGGCTTGCACAGTATAGTCACTGGGCAGGTAGTTCCGAATCGTGCGGGCTTTTGTGGGAGATTCAACGATGACAAGAGTGGACATAAGTCGGTTATCAAGAAATGGAGCTATCAGGGATGGCGCAACAGTCGGCTAATAACTTCAAGGTCAGTGGTAAATGGTTTACCTATTTTCAGAGATACCACAGACAAGCCAGAATTGGCAGTCGATGGGATCAAGCCTGAGCCGATGTTAGGGGAAAATGGGGGCGGTGATGCGGTGGAATTGGACGGAATGGGGGGGTGAAGGCGGGGCGATCGCACTTTCCTCTCATCTCTAAAAATTCAAGTCTTTTAGCCGTCGCTACCGTTTTATCGTGTTTTATCTCAGGTTAGCCGATGCGACACCCCATGGTGATCCGTCAGATCAATGGGGAGGGGATCACAAGATGAGGGTGAAGCGGAAATTTGCAGCCTCAAACCCTTAACGTTTGTTAAGACTGTCTGAAGTTTAAGAGGCTCAAGATTACGATTAATCACACCGGAGTCCTGGGGGAAAGGAGGGGAAATGGTGCGATCGCATCAATTTTGCTCCCTGTCCGGAATCTTCCCAAGGGTTAGGATAAACTTAGGCAATTCCTCAGCGACAAGACTATGGGCAGTACATTTGGGCATCTGTTTCGGATCACCACCTTCGGCGAGTCCCACGGGGGCGGCGTTGGAGTCGTGATTGATGGCTGTCCCCCCCAGCTTGAGATCAGCCGGGATGACATTCAGTTTGAACTCGATCGCCGCCGCCCCGGCCAAAGCAAAATCACCACCCCCCGCAAAGAAGCCGATCAATGCGAAATCCTGTCGGGCCTGTTTGACGGGAAAACCCTCGGCACGCCGATCGCAATCATGGTGCGCAACAAAGACCCGCGCCCCCAAGACTACGAAGAAATGCGCCTCAAGTATCGCCCCTCCCACGCGGATGCCACCTACGACGCAAAATATGGGATTCGCAATTGGCAGGGGGGCGGGCGATCCTCGGCCCGGGAAACCATTGGGCGCGTTGCAGCGGGAGCGATCGCCAAAAAAATTCTCCACCAAGTGGCCGGCGTGGAAATCGTCGCCTACGTCAAACGCATTCAAAATCTCGAAGGTGCGATCGACCCCGAAACCGTTACCCTCGACCAAGTCGAAGCCAACATCGTCCGCTGTCCGGATGTCGAATGCGCCGACCGAATGATAGAACTAATTGACCAAGCCAGACGCGATCAAAACTCCCTCGGCGGAGTCGTCGAATGTGTCGCCCGCCATGTCCCGCGTGGCCTTGGTGAGCCCGTCTTTGACAAACTCGAAGCCGACCTCGCCAAAGGCATCATGTCCTTACCAGCCACCAAAGGGTTTGAAATTGGGTCAGGCTTTGCCGGCACTGTCTTAACCGGGAAAGAACACAACGACGCCTTCTGCCTTGACGACCAAGGCGAAATGCGCACCGCCACTAACCGTTCCGGCGGTATTCAGGGGGGAATCTCCAACGGAGAATCAATTATTTTGCGAGCTGCTTTTAAACCCACTGCTACCATAGGACAAACACAGCAAACGGTGACAACCACAGGTGAGGCCACTGTCCTGGCCGCGAAAGGTCGTCATGACCCCTGTGTTTTACCCAGAGCTGTCCCCATGGTGGAAGCAATGGTGGCCCTTGTTCTGTGTGATCACCTCCTGCGTAATCAGGGTCAATGTACTGTTTTAATGCCTTGAGTGCTCCATGGAAACTAACCCTTCTAATGAATTTCTGATCCAATTCTGGGGAGTCCGGGGAAGCATTCCCTCCCCTGGCCCCGAAACCACCAGTTACGGAGGCAACACCTCCTGCGTCGATATGCGCATTGGGGGGAAGCATTTGATCTTTGATGGCGGCACCGGCCTGCGGGTTCTCGGCAAGTCATTGCTCAAACAGTCCCCCATTGAAGCCTACGTCTTCTTCACCCATTACCACTGGGACCATATCCAAGGCATCCCCTTTTTCTTCCCCTGCTTCAGTCCCCAAGACCGGTTTCATATCCATGGCCAAGTGCCGCCGGAGGGGGAACTGATGACCATGGAGCGACATTTTAAAGAGCGAGTGCTGCACGTCAACTCCCCCGTGCCGATCGCTGATATTTCCGCTGATCTGCGCTTTCACGATATTGTCTGTGGCGAAGCCTTCCAACTCGATGACATCACCATCGAAACCATGCCCCTCAACCATCCCAACGGAGCTATGGGCTACCGGGTTAGTTGGCGCGATCATACGGCGGTCTACTGCACAGATACTGAGCATTTGCCCGATCGCCTCGATGAAAATGTGCTCCATTTAGCACGGGATGCTGATGTGTTCATCTACGACGCGATGTACACCGATGCGGAATACCACAACCCCAAATCTCCGAAAGTGGGCTGGGGCCATTCCACCTGGCAAGAAGGGGTGAGGGTTGCGGAGGCGGCTGGGGTGAAGCAGTTGGTGATTTTCCACCATGAGCCAAACCACAGCGATGCGTTCTTGGATGAACTCAGTCATGAGGTGTTGGCCACGTCTCCAACGGCGGTGATGGCGAAAGAGGGTTTGATTTTAGACGTTACCCAGGCGGGGAAGTAACAGAGAGACTACTCGTACTCTAGGATTCGTGGTACTATAGGAGACTGTGAGTTTTGGGCAAAACGAATGTTGCACGCAGAAGAAATTATTCGTTCCGTTGAATCGGAATTTATTAAAGACGATCTTCCCACGATCCATGTGGGAGACTTGGTGCGGGTCGGTATCCGTATCCAAGAGGGGGGCAAAGAACGGGTTCAACCCTACGAAGGCACTG
>CAZCWE010000036.1:0-10951 GCA_964502285.1 uncultured Spirulina sp.
CACCCTGAGCGGAGTCGTTGGCGAAGCCTCCCGGAGGGATAGGGTAAGCGGCCGGACTTCGACTCCGCTCAGCCCTCGGTTAATGACATCAGCCCTCAGTAGTACGGAATCACTTGAGACTAAACGCTTGCGGAGTCTCCTACGTTAAAATAGGGGACTAATTTGCAACGATTTGGAGAGCGCCCCTTGACCGTTACCGTAGACCAACTCCTCACCCCCGACATTAATAAGCCCGCTCGTTACTTGGGCAACGAATTAGGGGCAGTGCATAAACCCTGGGACAAAGCAACGGTGCGGTGGGTGTTGACCTATCCCGAAATCTACGAAGTGGGCGCGTCCAACCTGGGGCATATCATTCTCTACAACATCCTCAACGCCCAACCGAGTCAACTGTGCGATCGCGCCTATCTCCCCGCTCCCGACCTGGCTGCTAAATTGCGCGACACCGACACGCCGCTGTTTGCCCTCGAATCCCGCCGCTTCCTCACGGATTTTGACATTCTCGGCTTCAGCCTGAGTTATGAACTGGGCGCGACGAATATCCTGGAAATGCTCACCCTGGCGCAGATTCCCCTCACCGCTGCCGAACGGTGCGATCGCCCCGATATTCCCCTGATCTTCGCCGGGGGTCAAACCGCCACCTCCAATCCTGAACCCTTTTCCGATTTTCTCGACTTCTTCGCCCTCGGAGACGGGGAAGAATTGCTGCCGGAAATTGGTCTGGTGATCGCCGAAGGGAAAGCTGCCGGCCTGAGTAAGCGGGAGCTGCTCCTTGACCTGGCCCAAGTGCCGGGGGTCTATGTGCCGCTGTATTACGACCAAACCGAGACGGGCGCAGTTGTGCCGAACCATCCCGACGTGCCGCCCCGGGTGCTGCGCCGCGTCGCCGCCCCGATGCCCGCCTACTCCATCGGCCTGGTGCCCTATGTGGAAACGGTACACGATCGCCTCACGGTGGAAATTCGGCGGGGCTGTACGCGGGGCTGTCGGTTTTGTCAGCCGGGGATGTTGACGCGACCGGCGCGGGATGTGGAGCCGGAAAAAGTGGTGGATGCGATCGAAAACGGGATGCGGGCCACGGGCTATAACGAATTTTCCCTGTTATCCCTGAGTTGCTCGGACTATCTCGCCCTGCCGGCGGTGGGGATGGAGATTAAAAACCGCCTCAAGGACGAAAATATTTCCCTCAACCTCCCCAGCCAACGGGTCGATCGCTTTGACGAAAATATCGCCAATATTCTCGGCGGCACGCGCCAAGCGGGGCTCACCTTCGCCCCCGAAGCCGGGACGCAACGGATGCGCGACGTGATTAACAAGGGCCTCACCAATGAAGAACTGCTGCGGGGGATTAAAACCGCCGTCGAGCAGGGTTGGGACAAGGTGAAACTCTATTTCATGATCGGGTTGCCGGGGGAAACCGATGTGGATGTGTTGGGGATTGCCGAAACCCTGCGCTGGTTGCGCAGTGAATGTGCGATCCAGGGGCGGAAACGCTTGGAATTTACCGTGACGATTTCTAACTTCACCCCGAAACCCCATACGCCGTTCCAGTGGCATTCGGTGTCCACGGCGGAATTTTTGCGCAAACAGGATTTGCTGCGGGCGGAGTTGAAGCGGTTGCGCGGCGTGAAGGCGAATTTTACCGATGTGCGGATTTCAGCGATGGAGGATTTTGTCGGGCGGGGCGATCGCACCCTGGGCCGGGTCATTCGTCGCGCCTGGGAATTGGGGGCCGGGATGGATTCCTGGTGGGAAAGTATCGATCGCGCCTATGGAGCCTGGGAAGAAGCGATCGAAGAATCCGGCCTGACCTGGAAATATCGCAAAATCGAAGCCGGTGAATGGAATGTGATGGACGCGGACAACACTGCCACGGGGCGCACGGAAAATCTCCGCGCCGCTTCGCCCCAATGGAAACGCCGCTTTGATTGGGACGAACGCCTCAATGCGCCGCTGCCCTGGGATCACATCAACACAGGCATTGATAAAGAATGGCTCAAGGCGGATTTACAGCGGGCCCTAGAAGAAACAATTGTGCCGGACTGTGCCTTTGAAGGCTGTTCCCAATGTGGCATCTGTGGCGAGGCGTTTGGGGACAATATTGTCCAAGATGTGCCGCCGATTCCGGCCTTTGAAGGGCAGTTTCGCCCCAACAGTACCCGCGCTCAACGGCTGCGGGTGTGGTTCGGGAAGCTGGGAGAATTGCGGCTGTTGAGTCATTTAGATCTGGTGCGCTTATTTGACCGGATCACGCGGCGGGCATCGTTGCCGATTTCCTTCACCAACGGGTTTCATCCGGGGCCGAAAATTGCGATCGCTAATGCCCTCTCCCTCGGCATGACCAGTCAAGGCGAAATCGTCGATTTTGAACTCACCAAACCCATGGATCTAGAGGACTTTCGCCAGCGTTTAGAGGCCGCCTTCCCGGACGATCTCCCCCTCTACCGGGTTGAAGAAATCGACGTGAAAGCCCCCTCCGCCAACAAACTGCTGCGGGAAGCCCGTTACACCCTCGATCTCAGCACCGATGCGCCCGAACCCGCTTGGGCAGATTGGATCGCTGCCGCCCTCGCCAGTGAAGCGATTCCCTTTGAAAAAATCACCAAATCCGGCAAGGTGAAGCAGATTAATTTACGCGATCGCCTCCTCAGCCTCGAACTGATTCAGGCCAACGACACCACCGCCCAAATCCGCTACACCGGCCAATGCACCAACGACGGCACGGTGCTCCAACCCGCCCATGTGGCCCATCTGTTCTCCCACATTGCTGGCCACGCGATCGCCCTCACCCACGCCCATCGCGAAGCCCTCACCCTGGCCGATGTTACTGATTAGCACGAGCTGCGATCGCGCCGTGAAACGCGATCGCTGGGCATCGGAAAAGCGTCCGAGCAAATCCGAATGTTAGCTTCAGACTCTGCTCAACTAGAGCGATCGCTGGGCTTGCTTCGTAACGCATTGCTAAATATTTTTCACAACTTCTTCATGATTTCTCTCTATAGTTGAAACATGACTAACGATCGCCTCGTACACCTCTCACCTATGAAAGCTCCTTTACCCACCAACGAACAGCAACGCCTAGCCAAACTTCTCAGTTACGATATTCTCGATACTGACGCGGAACATGGCTACGATGATTTGACCGAACTTGCCGCCTATATTTGTGGCACGCCGATTTCGTTGGTGAGCTTAGTGGATCAAGAGCGACAGTGGTTTAAATCGAAGGTGGGCATCGATGCGACGGAGACCCACCGGGATCATGCCTTTTGCGCCCATGCCATTTTGCAAGACGACGTGTTTGAAGTGCCCAATGCAACCCAGGATCACCGCTTTGCGGATAATCCGTTGGTGCAGCATGAGCCAGACATTCGCTTTTATGCCGGTGCGCCCTTAATTTCATCGGATGGCTACGCAGTGGGGACGTTGTGTGTGATCGATCGCGAACCGCGTCAATTGTCCCAGGCGCAACGGGATGCCTTGCAGGTGTTGGGTCGGCAGGTGGTGAATCAGTTAGAACTGCGCTTGAAGGTGAAAGAGTTAAGGGCCGAGGTACGCGAGCGCACTGAGGTAGAGCAGCAGTTACGCGCAACTCAAGCACAGATGATTCAGCAGGAAAAACTGTCGAGTTTGGGGCAGTTGGTGGGGGGCGTGGCCCACGAGATTAATAATCCGGTGACGTTTATCCATGGCAATATCGGCCATGTCCAGAGCTATTGCGAGGATTTGCTGACGTTGGTGGCGCACTATCAGGCGGACTATCCAGAACCATCAGCAGCGATCGCAGACCTCTACGAAGACATTGATCTCGACTATCTCAAGGCAGATTTACCGGATCTCTTTGTCTCAATGAAAAACGGCGTGAACCGGATTAAACACATCGTCAAAGCGTTGCAAACCTTTTCGAGCGCTGATCGTGTGGGCGTGAAACCTGTCAATATTCAGGACAATCTAGAAAGTGTGCTGATGCTGGTGGCGCAATCCCTCCAAGCGCAAAACATTACTGTGGAGCGGGAGTACAGTCCCTTGCCGAAGGTGGAGATCGATCCGGGGGAATTTAATCAGGCGTTGATGAATATTGTCATGAATGCCATTGATGCGTTTGACGGGGTGGAGCAGCACGATCGCATCCTGCGGATCACCACGGCAGCCCATGACGATCGGGTGCAGATTGCGATCGCAGATAACGGCAAAGGCATGACCCCAGCGGTACAGGCGAAAATCTTTGATCCCTTTTTCTCCACAAAAGCGATCGGCAGCGGCTCCGGCATGGGCCTATCCATGAGCCACACGATTATCACCCAAGCCCACCGGGGCCATCTCACCTGCGAGTCAGCCCCCGGCCGAGGGACAACCTTCATCCTTGAATTGCCCTATCAACACCAGCCCCACAATCCCCTCGCCCCGGTATCAATGCCCGCCACATTGACCTACTCTTAGGGGGTTCGGTGTCAACACCACACCGCTGCTTTTTTTGCCCTTGCTGCTCGATGTTCAAATCCCTGAAGTGTTCTGGTTTGGCTCGTAAACTGCCCATTCGCACTGCGTTGCTCGTGCCGTTCATGGTGCAATTGGTGGGAACCGTGGGACTGGTGGGCTATTTGTCCTATCGCAGTGGCACAGATGCGGTGCAAGACCTGTCGGATCGGTTGATCCAGCAAGTGAATGCCAGGGTGAATCTCTATATTGAACATCACCTCGAAACTGCTTTTCGGATCAATCAAATGAACATCGAAGCGGCGCGTCAAGGGAGCCTTGACCTGGCTGATCCTGATGCGATCGCTCGACTCCTCTGGGTGCGGATCAATCAATTCGAGACCGTCACCAGTGTGTTATATAGCGCACCCGATGGCACATTTCGGGCCGTCAATCGATCACCCCTGGCCCCGCAACAACGCCTCCAGGGGGTTTTTTCAGACCCCACCCAACCCGATCGCCTCGTCATTGATTGGCTTGATGATACCGGGCAGCGCACTAGCAATCAGGTGGTCTTAGAGGATTTCCCAGTTCAAGAACGACCCTGGTATCAAGCCGCATTGCGGGAGAAACAAGTGGGCTGGACACAACCGTTTCAAATTGGCATAGAACCCGTCCTCACCGTCAATTGCTTTGCTCCCTTGTTTGATGCCCGCAATCAGTTACAGGGGGTTTTTTCAGTGAATCTGAGCTTGATCCAGTTGCAGGACTTTCTCCAGGCTGTGCAGCTCTGCCCCACTTGTCAGGTGGCGATTCTGGATCGTGAACGCCAATTAGTGGCCAGTTCTGTGGATGAAATGCCCTTTTTGATGCCCGATCGCCCCAATGCGGATGGACTCTACCAAGGCAAATTTGAGCGACTGCCCCTCACGGCTAGCCGTGAGCCAATCTTGGTCGCGGCGGCACAGCATTGGGACACCCTGAACCCAGACCCCCAAGCGGTGACGCGATCGCGCTTTCGCCTCGATCAGGAAACCTATTGGCTGCAACTCACCCCCCTAAAAATCACCACTGCCGCCCCAGACTGGACGATTGCGGTGATCATCCCCCAGTCCGAACTAATGAGCACCATCACCGGCAATGTGCGCCGCACTCTTTTCGTCTGTAGCCTGGCCCTCTTGGGATCAGCGGTAATGGGGGTGTTGATTGTGCAGTGGATTAGTCGCCCCTTGGCACGATTGCAACAGGCTGCGGCAGCGATCGCCGCCGGGAATTTAGACACTCCCGTTCCGGTCGGGGGGATTGGCCCTGTTTACGAGTTGAGCCGCACCTTTGACCAAATGCGCCATACCCTCGCTCAATCCTTTACCGAGTTGGCAGAAAATCAACAGCGCATCGCCACCATTCTCGAAAACATTCCGATGGGGGTGGGGGTGTTCGATCGGAGCGGCACATTGCTCTTTGTCAATCGTTGGGGAAAAACCCTCTTTGCGGGCCATACACCCGATGCGCCGCCGTCGCACATGAGTGCGATTTACCATGTGTTTGTCGCCGGAACCGATGACCTGTACCCCACCGAGCAATTGCCGGTGGTGCGGGCGTTGCAGGGTGACACGGTACAGGTCAATGATCTCGAAATCGAAGTCAATGGCGAACGGATTCCCTTAGAGGTGTTTGCTGCGCCGATTCATGACGCGGAGGGCAATGTAATTCGGGCGGTGAATATTTTTCAGGATATTCGCGATCGCAAAAAAATCGAAAAACTCCTACACACCTACAATCAAGAACTCGAAGCAGCCGTCCAGCAAAAAACCGCCGAACTACAAACCGCCAAAGAAGAAGCCGAAACCGCTAATCAGGCAAAAAGCCGGTTTCTCGCTAACATGAGTCATGAATTGCGCACCCCCTTAAACGCAATTTTAGGTTACCCGCCCCTACTCCTCAATAATCATGAGTTATGGGCACAAGTTGACCGTCCTCTCGCCCAACAACAGCGCGATTACATCAAAACCATTGCAAGCAGTGGCGAATATTTACTGAGTTTAATTAATCAAATTCTTGACCTTTCCAAAATTGAAGCCGGACGCATGACGGTCAATTTAGGGACTGTGCAATTATCAACGCTCTTAACGGATCTAGAGCAAATGTTACAGCCCAAAGCGCAACAAAAAGGGCTCACCTTCAGCCTCGATCGCGATCCTCAACTGCCCAATCTCATCTACACCGACGGGATCAAACTCCAGCAAATTCTGATTAATCTACTCAGCAACGCGATTAAATTCACTGCCCAGGGCGCGGTGCGGCTCCAGGTCGAACACCTCCCCTCAACCCCTCCCGTTTTGCAATGGACGGTTACCGATACCGGCGTTGGCATTGACCCCGATGAACAAGAGACCCTCTTTGATGCCTTCACTCAAACCACCAGCGGCCTTCAGAGTCACGAAGGCACTGGGTTAGGGCTGGCCATTAGTTATCAATTTGTGCAATTGTTGGGCGGTGAACTGACCGTAAACAGTACCGTCGGTGTCGGCACAACATTCACCTTTACCCTGCCCATTCAAGCCGTTGCCGCCACGGATGCAGCCCCCTCACCGTCCCAAAACTGGAGCATTGACCTTGCTCCTGATCAAGCATCCCCTCGGATTTTGGTGGTGGATGATCACCCGGCGAATCGAGAAATTTTGGTGGCACTGTTGGCACAATGGGGCTTTATGCTTGCCGTCGCGGTTGATGGGGATGATGCGATCGCCCAATGGCAACAATGGCAGCCCGATCTTATTTTTATGGATATCCAAATGCCCAAACGGGATGGGATCGCGGCGACCCGATATATTCGGGCCCACACGACGGACAAACGGCCCAAAATTATCGCCATTACGGCTAGCGTCTTTCAAGAAAACCGCGACCAAATCTTAGCCGCTGGCTGTGATGATGTGATTTGTAAACCCTACCGCCCCATCGAAATTGTCAATTGTTTGACGCAGCAGTTAAAGTTGCAATTCTGCGCGTTGGCTGAACCGGATTTCTCGTCTTCAACACCGGTCTGTGCTCCAGCAATGCAGGCGCGATCGCCCGATCAACTGCGGATTTTAATTGCCGATGATCTCCCCATTAACCAAAAATTAGCGATCGCCCATCTCAAGGCGTTGGGGTATGGCGCAGATGTGGCCAGTAATGGCCAAGAAGTCTTAGCTGCGATCGCCGCCCAACCCTATGATCTGATTTTGATGGATATGCAAATGCCCATCATGGACGGCCTTGAAGCTGCTCAGATCATTCGCACCCAGCACCCCCCCGATGCCCAACCCTACATCATCGCCATCACCGCCAACGACACCCCCGCAGACCGGGCAGCCTGTCAGGCCGTCGGCATCAATGATTACCTCACCAAACCCTTGAAATCCGAAGCCCTGCAACGGAGTTTAACCCAGGCCAAAGCGATGCTTCGCTAGCGGATCTCACGCCCAAAAAGTGGGATGGGTGAAGGTGTAGCCCGCCGCTTTGAGTTTTTGGGTTTTGCAGCGGACATTGGTAGGGCGGGTGCTGGGTTGGCTGGCATCCCACTGGACGGGGGGGAGACCGTGGCGATCGCACACCTGTTGCACCAAGTCCCGCACGGGGATAATTTCATCCTGCACGAGGTTATAAATGCCGCTGAGGCCCTGGGCTTGGGCGAAGGCGATCGCGCCGACAATATCCTCTAAATGAATCCAATTGCTCCATTCTTGCCCCGCTCCCGGTCGCGTCGTCCCCGCCATCCGGCCGTAGATTTTCGCCAACTCCCGCCCCGGCCCATAAATCCCCCCCAAGCGCAGCACACAGGCCCGCACTGTCGGCAGATTGAGAATTGTGTGCTCTGTTTCATGCAAGATGTAAGTCCGTTCGGTGGCGGGTTGAATCGCCGTGGTTTCATCCACCCATTGACCCTGTTGATTGCCATAGACGGAATAGGTGCTGGTGTAGATCACCTGTTGGACGTGGGTTTTGGGCAGCACGAGGGCGAGGGTTTGGGCGGTTTGTAAATAGGTGCTGCGGTAGTCCATGCCCTTCGCGCCCACGGCCACGAGGAGGGTGTGTTGATCCTGGAGGAGGGTTTGGAGGGCGGCGGCATTGTCGCCCCGGACGACCAGGGCGCGATCGCTGACGGCCTTGAGTGCCGGGAGACGTTCGGCGCGGGTGGTGGTGGCGGTGACGGTGAAACCGGCCTGTTGCCAATGGTGGGCGATCGCCGTCCCCACATAGCCACAGCCGAGAATTGCAATTGCTTGGATCATCGGAAAAACTGTACTGCTGATGAACTATGCACTCATCCTAATGCCCAACGTTACTCAGGACTTACGCGAAAATTGCTGAAACTGTTGGAGTTTCGCGATCAATTTTAAGTTGCTGAAACACCCCGATCCCGTCGGAGGGCATTGGTCTTAATTTCTCACAGTTTCTCACGGGCGGGGCGGTTCCACTGCCGGGCACACAGGAATCGCGTCTGCTTCAGTCCCCATTTCATCAGACGGATCGGCGATCGCCGGGTGGGCGTGGTAGTCCGCCAGCCAAGCGCAGCCCTGATCGAGGAGATGATCGAGGTCAAGGGACCAGAGCACCACCGAGCCATCAATGCCGCCTGTGGCGATCGCGCTGCCATCGGTGCGCCAACTGACGCTGGTGAGTTGGGTTTGTTCACTGTCCCATTCTTGCCAGAGGGTTTGGGCCGCTGTCCAAAGTTGGAGCCGTTGATCCCAGGTGGTGGTGGCGAAAAGTTCGCCCTGGGGACTAAAGGCGAGATCGGTCATGCTGTCGGTGGGGCTGAGGGTGGTGCGGAGCATCTCCCCGGTCTGGCTCCAAAGGGTGAATTTTTTGCCGTAGTCTGCCGAAAAGAGCCAGGGGCGATCGCGCTCTGGGGTTGACGCGGCAGAGGGGGGCCAAAACTGGAGCACTAAGATCCAGTTTTGATGATGGGTACTCAGGGCGGGGACGGCCTGGGGGCGTTGCCGGGGGGAAATTGGGGTTTGGGGCTGGGTCAGGTCAACGGGCCAGAGGTAGATCTGATGGTCATCACCAGCGGCGGCGAGCCATTGGCCATCGGGGCTGAAGCTGACGGTGTTGACGCGATCGCGCGGTTGGCGCAGGGTGACGAGTAATTTCCCTTCGGTGCTCCAAAGGCGCACGGTGCGATCGCGACTGGCCGAGGCCAGCAGTTGCCCGTTGGGATGCCAAGCCACATCCGTCACCCAATCCCCATGCCCTTGCAATTGGGCCAGGAGTTGACCCTGAGCATCCCAAATCCGGAGGGTGCGATCGCGACTGGCCGCCGCCAACCGCTCACCATCGGGGGAAAACGCGATCTGTTCAATGCCGCTGCTGTGGCCCGTTAGGGTCTGTTCTATGCGCCGCTCCGCCACCTGCCACACCCGCACCACCTGATCTTCCCCCGCCGCCGCCAACCGCTCACCATCGGGGGAAAACTCCACATCCTGCACCGCCCCTTCCCCCAGTAAAAAGCGCGGTCGGGGCTGCCCCGCCAATTGCCACAGCCGCACCGTCGTGTCATAACTCGCCGTTGCCAACTCCGTCCCATCGGGGCTAAACTGCAACCCCGTCACCCCATCCCGGTGGCCGATTAAGGTTTGCTGCAACACCGCCCGCGCTTCCGGGTCAGTTGCTGTCATTGCAGGATTAAACCGCCACAGTTTGATCTGGTTATCGTTGCTCGTGGTGGCCAGGGTTTGACCGTCGGGGCTGAACTGTACCGCAAACACCCAATCCTGATGTCCCCGCAACGTCGTGACCAAATTTCCCGCCCGATCCCACACCTTCGCGCTGCGGTCATCGCTGGCGGTGGCGATCCATTGGCCATCGGGACTAAACACACCATAGGACACCCCCGCACTGTGGCCCGTCCAGCGTCGCCGCAGGGTTCCCCCCACCGTCCAGAGCGAGATCTCCCCGCCGCGATCCACCGCCACCAATGCCTCACCAGCGGGGTCAAAGGCGACCCAGCGCACGGCATCCCGATGGCCGCCATAGGTGCGCTGGAGTTGGCCGGTGGTGTCCCAGAGTTTAACCGTGCCATCGGCGGCGGCGGTGGCCAGGGTGCGGTCTTCGGGATGAAAGGCGACGGTATAGACCCGGTCGGTGTGGGCTTGCCAGGAGCGGTGTCGGGTTTGTCGCAGCGTCTTGCCCCGCAGTTCCCAGAGGTGGACTGTGCCGTCCCAACTGCTCGCGGCGATCGCATACTGTTCCGGCCCCCATTGCTGTACGGTGACGCTGGTGATGCTCTCGTCGGGGCCGGTGAGGGTGCGGCGGTGTTCCCCTTGGGGCGACCAGATTTGAATGGTGCGATCGCGGCTGGCCGTGGCGATTACTTGTTGATCGGGACTATAGGCCACATCCCACACCACATCGCTGTGGCCGTTAAATTGATTCTGTTCGCGCACCTGATGCAGGGCCTGTTCTAAGCTGGCGAGGACTTTCAGTTGGACGGCGGGGGCGATCGCGGGTTGGGTACGGAGCGGGAAGAGTATCGAGGTGGCTTGGCGGTGCT
>CAZCWE010000036.1:10961-16245 GCA_964502285.1 uncultured Spirulina sp.
GGGCGGCCTTGAGGGCGGTGACCAAGGCGGTGAAATGTTGGCCAGCGGTGAGGGCGGCTTCGGCGGTGGTGCTAAGGGTGAGGAGTTCGGCGTTGGTGAGGGCCTGCTCTGCCCGTTGCCGTTGGCCGTTAATTTGCCAGGCCCAGAGGCCCGTTAAACCCGCGAGGAGCGTCATCACCCCCCCCAGGGCGATCGCCGTCCAACGTTGGCGGGTGAGGTGGATTAATTGGCGGGAGTTGGCGGCCCGTTCGGCGGCGATTTGGCGTTTGAGGCGATCGCGATATTGGCGGCGGATCGTCGGCACGAGGTAATCATGCACCAACTGAAACCGATCTTCAGGGTCTTCCGGAAAGCGAAACACCAAACGCGACCCCACCAAAATTTCTAAAATCAGCGTCAATTGCTCCCGATATTGAGCGATGGAGTGGTCAGGATTGGTTTCGTAGAGAATATGGCTGAGGTCGCTCACCGTCTTGAGGGGGCGGGTGTTGTTGTCGAGGGTGAGGGCGAAGAGGACGTGCCAGGTGGTGGTTTGATGTTCCGGGCCGCAGTCGGTGATGATCGTCGTCAGCGATCGCGTCACCAGCGTCGTTTTCGGATGCGGCCCCAAGGCGCGATAGGCCGCCAAGGTGGTAATCTGATCCGCCTGGAGTTGCGCCCCCAACAGATGCAACTCCAAGGGGCGCACCGTCCCCCGGCCCTCGGCTAAATCGGCAATCAACGCCGCGATTAAATCCGGAGCCAGTTGAAACTGAGATTGCGCGATCAGGTGGGTCATCACCTGTTCCGCTTCGGCGGGGGTGAGATCCCGCAGCGCATAGCGTACCTGGCGACCGAGGAGATTATGGTCAATGCCATCAAGTTCGATATGGCGTTCAATGGCCAGCAGATAATGTAAATAGTCATCCCGCAGGGAAAGAATCACCTTCACAAACGGCAAGCGCAGTAAATCCCGGAAAAACTCGTAAAAGCGTTGCTGTTCTGCCACAGCGGGGCAAAAGAAGAAAAAATCTTCAAACTGATCAAAAATCAACACCGTTAACAGCCGATTCTGGCCATTCCAGCGCAGATGATCGAGGAGGGTGGCAATGTCGGTGACGGGATGCTGGAGGGGCGTGGGCATGGCGGCTTGGAACACCGTGCAGAGGAGGGTTTCCCAGTTGCGGTATTGGGTTTGGAGGACGGGGACGACTTCCCGCGCTCCGATGATTTGGCGTTCGAGTTGGGGGATGAGGTGATGGAGGAGGCTACTTTTGCCCACGCCCGACGCGCCATGGAGGACGGTGAGGCGGTGGTCATGGCGGCTGATCCGTTCGATGAATTGCGCGATCGCCGCTTCCCGACCGGCCACCGACAGGGAACGGCGCGAGGCAGGATAAAGCTGCATCTCTGGGGTTAAGGGCGTGGGCATCACCCCATAGAAGGCACGTTGGCCGATCATTTGCTCGACCAAATATTGTTCTTGTTTGAGGTTGAAGGCGCGTTTGTAATGGTGTTGCTGGGTATGGTGCGATCGCAACTGTTCCACCACTTGCAGATAGAGGGTTTCCCGCTGCAAGCCAATACTCGACACACAGGTAGACCAGGCCTGAATCAGCACCCGGCGGGCCGGTTCAAGGGTCTGGATCGCGGTGAGGATCTCCCCCCGGCTGGCTTCGGCTTGGGCCCGAATCGCCATCACCCAAGCCCAATGCAGGGGATTGTCCTGGGGAGACAGGGCCGCCGTCGCTCGGTTGGCTTGGGCGATCGCCTCCCCCGGTTCTCCCGCCGCTTGGGCCACTTGGGCCCAAAACCCCAGCACCTGACCCCGATACAGCTCCACCCCCTGCACCACGGGCAAGTCTTGGGCATCGGTACAGAGCTGACGCAGGGCGGGCCAATTCTGCTGTTGCACCAAGACAAACCCCCAATGGAGCAAGATTTGCACTGCCAACTCATGGCGCTGCCGCACCGCAAAAATTTCCCAACTGGCTGCGAGATAATGCCGGGTGTGTTGCCAAGCCTCGGCGGCCTGGGCGGGGGTTTGTAATCCCTGTTGATGGGTGCAGAGGGCGAGGTGAAACAGCAATAAGCCCTTATGTTCTAAAAACGGATTGCTCAGGGAGGCCGAGGGCACAATCTGCAAATCGTCCCGCCGCCGTTCCCAAAAGCCTTGACCCTGACTCCAGACGGCAAGGCTTTGTTGATAGTGGGCGATCGCGGCTTCGATCTCCCCCGCTGCGTAGGCATCGCGCCCCAAAATAAACTGCCAGGTGGCCTCACTCACCGGGGTGAGATGGACCGAACGCTGGGCTGCTTCGAGTTCTTGCCGCAGCCGACAGCCCGGTGCAAGATCCAACGCACCATTGGGCAAAAAGGTGAGCGTCCCCGCATCTAACACCTGCCGAAACAGATCCTCCGTCACCTGCCACCAAAAGGCAATCGACTCCCGCAGGGACAGTTCAAACTGAATCGACATCGCCGCCCAGCTTTTAAAGTCCGGGGCCAATCGGGTCAGGGCTTGCAAACTGGTGTCGGTCATCCAGAGCACAATCGGCAGGGGCAGGGCGCGGCGAAATTCGTCCCGCACTTGGTTGGCCCCGGCCACGAGGGTATTCAGGTCATGGATTGCCTCAAAGCCCCACACCATCAAGGCTTGACAGTGGGATTCTTGGTAAATCCCCAGCAGCGTATCAAAGAGGTTGAGGGTGTCGGGCGCGAGGGTGTGCGATCGCCACGGCACAGGCTCCTCGGCGGCGGCAAACCAGTCCTCTAAATCCGCCAACACTTGGCGTTGCAGGTCTTGGTAATTGCACCGCACCAAGATCAGATTAAATTCCCCCAGCGACAGCCGAATCGCCCGCCCTAGGGCTGCGAGCGATCGCTGATTCGCCACCGTCGTTTGTTCTGAAGAAGCCATGCACCCAAAATCGTAAGAGCTTGCAACGGTCACGCGCGATCGCAATTCAACCGTTAACCATTGGCCTGCAACTGTGCCACCATCGCCGCCTGACTTGGCAACGACGGCTGCGCCCCGGCTTTACCCACCGCCAATGCCCCCGCCACCGTCCCCCAGCGCACCGATTCCGCCAGGGATTTTCCCGCCACCTGGGCCGCAATAAACGCGCCGTTAAAAGCATCCCCCGCCGCCACCGTATCCACCACCGTCGCCGGGTAGGGGGGGACGAGCATCGCCTCGTCGGGTGTGGCACACCAGACCCCCTGCGCCCCTAGGGTGACTAGCACCGTACTCACGCCCCAGCCTTGGATGATCGTCGCGGCTTCGGCCGCCGTGGCGGCATCGGTGACGGGGAAGCCCACCAGTTGACTCGCTTCGACTTCGTTGGGGGTGAGGACGGTGACCCCAGGCCAGAGATCCGCCGGGATCGACTCCGTGACGGGGGCGGGGTCGAGGAGGACGGGGACTTGGGCGGCGTTGGCTTGGGCGATCGCAGCCTGCACGATAGCCAAGGGAATCCCCAAATCCATCAGCAACCATTGCGCTGTGGGTAATTGTTCGGTGAGGTAGGCCAACTCAGCCGTGCCAATGGTGGCATTAGCTCCGGCGGCACAGGCGATCGTGTTTTCCCCCGTGGCACTGACCACAATCGAAGCCACGCCAGAATTGACATCAGGATTCACCCCTAGGCCCTGAGTTCCCACCCCGGCAGCGGTGAGGGCGATCGAGAGGGTTTGGCCAAAGTCATCGCCGCCCACTTGGCCGATGAATTCGACGGGAACGCCAAGGCGTGCGATCGCTACCGCTTGATTCGCCCCTTTGCCCCCAAATGCCGAGAAAAACTCATGGCCAATCAAGGTTTCTCCCGCCTTCGGTAAGCGCGGAGTTTTCACCACCAAATCCATATTGATACTACCAAGCACAAGGACGGTCATAATCCGGGAAAAACGCTACAGTTCTAGCCTATATGGTACGCATCCTTGGGGGCAGGCGGGGGAATGAGTTGACGGGCCATGACCTTAAACGGTTCGGTTTCCATCAGGGCAGGATTGATGCCAAACCAGCGGCCCTGGTCGTCGCGATATTCAAAGACGAACATACTCCGCAGCAGCAGTTGATATTCTTTTTCCCCGCTGAGGCTTTGTTCGCGCAGCACTTGAAAAATCAACTCCCATTCATGCTGTTCGAGGGCAAGGAGCAGGTCGTCTTGGTAGCTGCGGATCACGGCTTCGGCGCAGTCGCGGGGGATGGGGGGATCTTGGTGGCGCAGGCAGGTGTAGAGCAGGCCGAGGAGGTTGCGCACATGGCCGCCGCTGATCTGACAGAGGCGATCGAGGGTGCTGCTGTGGTCGAAGAGTTCAGTGATCCGATCGCACCGTTGGGCGGGGTCGAGGTCGGGGAAGGCGCGGGCGAGGATCATCTGTTTGAGGAGATCCATGCCTTGGTGGTGTTCACGGCCGTCCCGGTGTTGGATCGGGATCATCGGCAGGATGGTGGGGGCAACGCCGCCGCCGAGACGGTTTTTCAGGGTTTGGTAGTCGTTGGAAAAAATCAGGTCGAGGGGGATGGTGTAGACCATGTGGCAATGGAGGCGGCGCAGTTGGGAGCCGCGATCGATAAAGAGGTGTTCGGGGAGCGATCGCGTCGGGGTCAGTTGGCTGGGGGAGATGCGATCGAGGTTGTCCACAATCACCACGAGGCCCTGTTTACCGCGATATTTGAGTTCCTGATTGGCGCGGGCGAGGATTTCGGTATTGATCGCCCGTAACAGGCCTTCGGTGCGCGGTTCGAGGGATTGTTTGAGTTGTTCGCGCAGTTTGGGGTTGTCTTTGGCTTTGGCGGTGATTTTGGCGATGCCGACGGAGAGTTCGGCTTCGGTTTCCAGATCTAAGGGGGTTTGGAGGAGGGATTTGACATCCTGCAAGAGGGTGACGAAGTAGCCGGGTTTGAAATGAATGTTTTCGGCTTCGAGGCTTTCACTGACGGAGCGAGCGATCGCCAGCAAAATATCGCTCACACTCACGTCGGCCATGTCCAAATCCCGACTGGATTCAAAATAGACCACATGGAAATTTTGGGACTCTAGCCCTGCTTTGAGGCGCAGCAGTTCGGTGGACTTGCCGCAGCCAATGTGACCGCTAAACAGTTGGCAGGTGGGTTCGTCGGGAGACAGGCGAGCGATCGTGCGTTCGAGGGCTTCGACGACTTTGCCCCCCCGCACCGCCGCAAAATCAATGTAGTAGCGGCGATCGGTCGGATTGCTGAGATTTAAGGTCTTACTGGGGTTACACGCTTTGAAAAAAAGATGCAATTGCATGAAAATTCATTCCCTGATGTAGATGCAGT
>CAZCWE010000037.1:0-15822 GCA_964502285.1 uncultured Spirulina sp.
CCGGTTGATACACCCCCGTCATCGGCCCCGTATTCGGACAATGGGCCGTGATCACCTCCCCCGTATCCAATTCAATTTCCGCAAAAAAGCGTTTGTAGCGTTTAATCAGGTGACCGGACAAGAGCGGCGGATAGCGATAGAGCCAAAGAGTCATAAGCGCGAGGGGTTCAGGGGTTGCCCCGTGAATCCTATCGCATTTTCAGCAGTCCCAAAAACAAGGGGCTTCAGGCCCTGGCCCAGCCGAGCGCGATCGCCCCCTGAAAAAAACTTCACCGCTGATCTTGCACAGGCTGAACCATTCCCCCTATACTGTTAGTTCGATACGTCAACCTCTGGAGAGGTGGCTGAGTGGTCGAAAGCGGCGGATTGCTAATCCGTTGTACGAATCGCAAGACCGTACCGAGGGTTCGAATCCCTCCCTCTCCGTTTTCTAAACTCCCTGACACGGGAGTTAAACTCTCAAAAATTCATGGCGATCGCACGACTCTAGGGGATTCACCTAGGGTCGTTTTTTCGTGGCAAAGGATACAGTTTGGCGCGATCGCCCTCCCCTAGCCTGAATTATTCAGCAGAAGAAGAGAAAAGAGCCTGAAACAGAGTAGAATCAGGCTCTCCAAGAATAAATCAAGTAGATTGTGCCATGACAGGGTGTAACACTGCACTAGCCCTTAATTTTTATCAACAGCGGCAGTTGGTGGTGAAATGCTCAGAAGTAGACCTGAGTTCAGATGCCGGGATACTGCTAGCCAGACAGGCCGAGGAAAAAGTGCAAATATGCCAGGGGATAGCCCACTGTATCGAAGAATGGCGAGACCCCCCAAAAATCCAGCATCCATTGGAGAAATTAGTAAGTCAGAGAGTCTACCAACTGGTGGGAGGATACGAAGACGCGGACGATAGCGACCAGCTCAGGCACGACCCGATTTACAAAATTGCCTGTGGTCAGCTCCCCAAGGTGGGAGAGAACGAACTCGCCAGCCAGCCAACCATGAGTCGGCTGGAGAATCACGTCAGCCCCAAAGACCTCAGTGCCATACGACGGCTATTTGTCGCGCGATTTATCGAGAGCTATCGGGAGCCCCCCGCCGAGTTAATTTTGGATATCGATGGTTGGGCAGACCCCACCCATGGAGAGCAGGAAGGAACCGCGTTTCATGGTTACTATGGTCACAAGATGTATTTCCCAGTGCTGCTCAACGAAGCGAGCCGTCGTTTTCCACTAGTCTTGCAGTTAAGGCAAGGAAATACCCATGCAGGCAAGGGGGTAGCTGGACTGCTCCGATGGCTGTTCTGGCGGCTGCGACGGGCTTGGCCCCAAGTCAGGATTTTGCTGCGTGGGGATGCAGGCTTTTCTTTGCCTGAGATTTTACGCTTGTGTGAACGTTCACAGGTTGATTATGTTTTGGGCTTTGCCAGTAATGCGGTGCTCAAGCGCAAGATTGATTTCTTGCTCGACCAAGCCCGACTCCTCTACTGCAAAACGGGTCACAAGGCACGACTCTTTGATGATGTTTACTATGCCGCTCAGACTTGGAGCCAACCTCGCCGTTTGATTATGAAGGCTGAATGGCTGCCCAAGGGGGCTAATCCTCGTTTTGTGTTGACGAACCTCACCGCTGAGGCTCAGCAGGTTTATGATTCGATTTATGTTCAACGGGGGGCTGATAGTGAGCATCCGATCAAGGAACTCAAGCTTGGGCTTCAGGCTGACCGTCTCAGTTGTTCCCGCTTCCATGCGAATCAGTTTCGTCTCCTGCTGGCTCAAGCGGCTTATCTGCTGATGATTACTCTCCGTCAAGCCGCACAGGGCACAGTACTGGCTACGGCTCAAGTTTCTCGACTGCGTTCTGCTCTGATTAAAGTGGCGGCTCGGGTGCGGGTTTCCTGCCGCCGTGTTTTGGTTGAGCTGGCTGCTTTTTGTCCTTTTGCGACGGCGCTCCAGGTGATTGCTCAACGTTTGTCGGCTCACACTCCACTCTGATTAACCGCTTGTGCGGAGGATTCTTGTCTCTTTTTCGCCTTTTTGGGCTTTTTTTGACTGCTTTTCTGCCTTTTTTTGACTGTTTTTCCTCCTTTTTCTCTTTCTTGATGCCTTCTTACTCCTTTGACTCCTTAGTCAATCTTCTCGTGAATAATTCAGGTTAGGCGGCTTAAACATAGGCACTGACTGTAATCCAGCAATCCGCCGTAACCCACTAATTAGAGCGTGCCACTGTGATTGGCTTTGAACTAGTGATCCGGTTGAACGGCGAAACAGCGAGGATCGCGGCGGGTGGCTTTTTCCGGTTCGCGACGAAACCAGAACGCCGTTTTTTTACAAAATTCCACCAAGAGCAGCATGACCGGCACTTCAATCAACACCCCGACCACCGTAGCCAAGGCCGCGCCGGAGTTGAGACCGAAGAGCATCACGGCAGTAGCGATCGCGACTTCAAAATGATTACTCGCCCCAATCAATGCCGCCGGAGCCGCATCCTCATAGGACAGTTTCAGCAGCCACGCCGCCACATAGGTCAAGCCAAAAATGATCGTCGTTTGCAGGAGCAGCGGCACAGCAATCAGGAGAATATGTAGCGGGTGCTGAATGATCAGATCGCCTTTGAGGGCAAAGAGGAGAACCAGCGTGATCAAGAGCGCGAGGGTGGAAATCGGCCCCAATTTTTTCAGGAACACCTGCTGAAACCAGGCACGGCCCCGATGGCGCAGAATCCAAGCACGGCTTGCCATCCCCGCCGCGAGGGGTAAACCCACATAGATCAACACCGAAAACACAATGGTTTGCCACGGCACGGTTAAATTATTCACCGCCAGCAACCATTTCCCCAAGGGCGCGTAGAGAAAGAGCATCGCTAGGGAATTCACCGCCACCATGACGAGGGTGTGACCTTGGTTGCTGTAGGAAAGGTAGCCCCACATCAAGACCATGGCGGTACAGGGGGCAATGCCGAGGAGAATCGCGCCCGCAATGTAGGAACTGGCGAGGGGGGTTTCGATGCCGCGAATTAGTTCGGTGGTGGTGAGGAGGGGGCGAAAGAGTTGACCGAGGAAAAACTGGGCGAAGAGCACCATGGTGAAGGGCTTGACGAGCCAGTTGATGACCAGGGTGAGGGCGACGGGTTTGGGGGTTTTCGCGGCTTTGACGGCTTGGGAAAAGTCGATTTTGACCATGATCGGGTACATCATGGCAAAGAGGCAAAGGGCGATGGGAATGGAGACGTGATAGAGGCTGAGGGCATCGAGGGCGATCGCAACACCGGGAAAACTGCGCCCCAAGGCAATGCCGGCCCCGATGCAGAGAAACACCCAGAGGGTGAGGTATTTTTCAAATCGGTTCAGTTCGCCGCCGGCTTGGATGGCCGAGGGGTTGAGGCTGGGTTGAGGATTCATACCGCTCATATCAAAAAAAGTTGATAGGTATAGCGTATCAAAAAAACATCAAAAAAAGTTGATGTGTCACGAATCACAGGAGCGGGCGGGTTTGGGCGGGGTGGTGGGGTGAAATTGAGCGATCGCGCCTTCGAGTTGGGCGATCGCTTCGCCATTGAGACGGTAATAGACCCAACGGCCTTGGGAGCGCGACAGGATGAGCCCCGCCTCTTTGAGAATTTTGAGATGAAAGGAGAGTTTTGACTGAGCAACGGAGAGGCGATCGCAGAGGTCACAGACGCATTGCTCCTCATCGCGGAGAATGGTCAGCACGTCTAAGCGCAATTCATCGGACAGGGCATGAAAGCGATCGCGCAAGCTGGCGAGGGTTTGGGGGTCGGTGGTGTTCAGGGTCATGGGGGGTTAACCTCAATCTGTTACAAATCGTTAAGTGATATGTCACAATGGCGACGTTGTGCTGCTCTCCCGTGACGGTCTGGACATTGGCGACAGAATGTGACGAGATGACCACAATTCTGCCCTCCTGGCCTCAGTGCCCATGCGGAATCGGCATCACACCTACCGTATCTTGTCGTATCCCTCACCTGTGAGACTGGAGCCATGATAGAGACAATCTTTACCGCTACTATTCTCTCTATTTCCACCAATCTCGATAATCTAGCGGTGGGGGTTGCCTATGGCTTCAAACGCTTGACCATTGGCTGGGTGGCCAATGGTGCGATCGCCTCCCTCTCCGGCCTCAGCACCCTCTGCTCCATGAGTTTAGGGAATGAAATCGCCACCCTGATTTCGCCGCAATGGGCGAAATCCTTAGGGAGTATGCTGTTAATCGTCATTGGTGCGGTGGTGTTGGGTCAGTTTTGGCGATCGCGCCATGCCCCTCCCCCGCCGGCTGATGTGCCCCCAGTCAACAGCGGCATGAGCCTCCGCGATGCGATCCTCCTGGGTCTCGCCCTCACCCTCAGCAACATCGGCACAGGCATCAGCGCCGGGATGACCCATCTTGATGTGGCCACGACCAGCGGCTTAAGTCTGCTGTCCAGTTTGGTGATGATTGGCGGCGGGGTCTGGCTGGGGCGATTTTTGACGCGCCAATGGCAACGCTGTCGCCTCGATTGGTTAGCGGGCTTAGGGTTAGTGCTCCTGGGGTTGTACGAATCGTTTGCCTAGGGCTGGCGATTGAACCGGTGGGATCTCACCCCGGAACTTGCGATCGCATCTCTCCCCCCGCCCTTCATAACTCCACGCCCTATCTCCCTAAAAATCCCAGGTTGATGAGCGTTCCGGTTAATCCTCGTTAAACCGCAAAAGCAGCGTAAAACCTGCTCTGAGCCTTCATTTCCGGAATGAATTCACGGGGTTTTCGGCGTGTTCCCTGATAAAATATCATCAAGCCTGTCTAGAGTCAGACTCTAAATCCCTAAAAAAAAATCTGTGGCCTGGTCTGAACATTACTGCAACATTTCTTTACATTCGCCGTAACTCGCTAGACTAGAGCAAGGTTGAGTGATCCCCCTCGCGTATTTAGCGATCGCACCACTCTCCATTCATCGTGCCGAACCATCCTGTCGTGAGCAAGGAGAATCCCCCCTCGGTGTTGCAACGTTTAAAGCAAGACTTTAAAAATGACCTGATCGCCGGTTTACTGGTGATCATCCCCCTCGCCACCACGATTTGGCTCACCCTGACGATCACGCGCTGGGTGATTGCCTTTCTGACGGAAATTCCCAAACAACTCAACCCCTTCCAAGGGCTGCACCCCATCGTCAGCAACCTCCTCAATTTGCTCGTGGGCCTCGCTGTCCCGTTGGGGTGCATTTTGCTGATTGGGTTAATGGCGCGGAATATTGTCGGGCAATGGCTCCTGAATGTTGGTGAGCGCATTTTACAATCGATTCCCCTCGCGGGTTCGGTCTACAACACCCTCAAGCAGATTCTTGAAACCCTGCTCCAAGACTCGAAAACGAAGTTTCGGCGGGTGGTGATGATTGAATATCCTCGGCGGGGGGTGTGGAGTATTGGCTTTGTGACGGGGACATTGAGTGCCGCGCTGCAAACCCACCTGTCAGAACCGATGCTCAGTGTGTTCATCCCCACCACGCCGAATCCTACGTCGGGATGGTATGCCGTGATTCCGGAAGCGGAGGTGATCACCCTGCCGATTTCCATTGAAGATGCGTTTAAGGTGCTCATTTCGGGCGGGATTGTCAGCCCACGCACGACGGATGAGTCGATGCCCCTCAATGCCAAGCCGGTATCGTCGCCCCAGTATGGCTCCGCCGCTGTTGAGGCGGCCAACACCGTCGAGGCAGAACGCGCCATCCTGTCCCGCGATGAAGAACTCTATTCCCCAGGCTCATCGTGATGTGTCTGGTCTCGGAGTTCGTTTTTCGGTAGACTGATGGATCGCGCCTTTGGTGCCATCTTTGCCGTGCCTATCTCCCAAAACTTATGTCAGCCCGTCAACAGCCCCGCCGCACTGCCCGTGAACTTGCCCTCCTGGGCTTAAGTCAAGTGAGCGGTAATGATGAAAAATTGGCCCAGCAAGATCTGAATCATTTAATGCTGGCGGCGGTGCGCACGTTGGTGAGTGATGTGCGAGAAACCTTAGAAACTGCCGGGATGGAGGTGCGCCGAGGGAGCGATCGCCTCAATAAAAGTGAGGTACGTGCCCCTGATGTGCATAGTGCGCGGGTGATGGTGCGGGAAGGGTTGACGCTAGCAGAACAGGCGATTAACCGCTTGGGGGCCGCGTTGGATTTGCCGGAATTTATTAATTTGGCGAATCAGAAGGTGGTGCGGGACTATGCGTTTGAATTGGTGGGGACGATTAAGCGTCGTCGGGCCGAAATTAGCGCGGAGTTGGAGCGATCGCTGGTTGATTGGTCTCTGAGTCGTCTGCCCCAACTGGATCGACAAATTCTCATGATCGCCGTGGCGGAGATTCGCTACTTGAATGTGCCGGATCAGGTGGCGATTAACGAAGCGGTGGAACTGGCCAAACGGTATTCCGACGAAGAAGGGGCGCGGTTTATTAATGGTGTGCTCCGTCGTGTCACGAGTCGTAAATATTCCATTAACCGTGAGCAATCCATCCCGTCAGAGTCGCTCTTTGCGCCTGTGGAAGACCCCGAACCGCCGCAGGACGTGATCCCACCGCCTGCCCCGGAACCGGAAATCACACCAACCCCACCGCCTGCCCCAGAGGCGATCGCGCCGCCGCCAGCCTTTTCCAGCCCTGAGGTGAAACCGATTCGCACTCCGCCCCGCGCTGTCCCGGAGGCTCCCCCAGAGGCGATCGCACCCCCCAGCTCTGACAAAAAACCCAGCCAAGAAATCCTCCGGGTTGATCCCCGGCCCCCTTCAACGGCCAAACCGATTCAAAAACCGGTTTTAAAATCCACCCCCAAACCCAAACGCACCTCAACCCCGAACGCCTTCCCCGCTAAACCCTACAGCCCAGCCCCAACGCCTGCCTCGGAGTCGGCTCCGGCTGTGGCCGATGGGTTGGATTTAGATGAATTGAGCGTCAGTGAAGCGATCGCCGAGCAGCCTGAGATCATTGAACCCAGTGGGATGGAACGTCTTACGGAGCCGCCTGAGGGTGTGGAACTGGGTGTGAGTGAGGCGATCGCGGCACAGTTTGAACAATTTGAGCCGAGTGAACCGGTTGCGCGTGAGGCGATCGCCGATGAATCGGTTTTAGATGAACTGACGATAAGCGAGTCGGATGAGCTTGAGGTGGATGAACCGGATGAGCTTGATTTGGATGAACTGGATCAGGATGACGCGATCGCCGATGAGCCTGAGATGAGTGAATCGGATGAGCCTGATTTGGATGAACCGGATCAGGATGACGCGATCGCCGAGCAGCCTGAGGTGAGCGAATCGAGCGTGATTGAGTCTGACGCGATCGCCGATGAACCTGATTTGGATGAACTGGATCAGGATGAAGCGATCGCCGCATCGGACGAAACCGCCCCAGCCTTAGACCCAGAACCGGCCCGAGAATTCCCCCTGCACTCTGAACCATTTCCCGACTCGCCGCCGAGCCTTTAAGCTCAACGGAGAGCATAACTTGCTCGTTGAGCATCCCATGGCAGGAGGACGGCCCTTGTCAAGGGTGGAAACCTGCGGTGTGATTCAGGTGCGATCGCACGCCCCGGCATATTAGTCTATTGAGTAGCGATCTTTTAAGATGAACATCGTCAGAAGGTAACGCCCGTGTTTAATTGGTTCAAGCGCAAAAAAAAGCAAGACGACCCGGTTTCCGAGCCGCCCCAACCGGAGGCAAAAGAGACCCCCACCGAGGAGCCTCCCCCGGCAGCGGAAGCCGCCGATCCTGCGCTTGACTATCTGCAATGGGCCAAAGCCGCCTATCAAAATATTCAAGTTCAGCAAGCCGAACCCGCCCCACCAGAAGCGGCTGAACCCGAACCGGATGAACCAACCCCGCCCGAACCTGTAGCAGCAGAGCCAGAACCGGAAGCAGACTCGACTCCTGAAGCCTCAGAACCGGAACCTGTAGCCGCAGAACCGGAACCCGTAGCCGCAGAACCAGATTCAGAACCGAAACCCGAAGCGATCGCCGCAGAACCAGAACCGGAACCCGCAGAGCCGATCGCGCCGGAACCCACCCCAGACCCCGAACCCGCCCAACCCGCGTGGATGCAAAAATCCGATGGGTTAGAGCGTCTCAAGGAAACAGCGATCGCTGATGATGAGCCCGCCGTTGCCTTTGACGAGGACTTCATGTGGTCGGCGAAGATTCTCGCCGAACAGGGTCGCCGCCCTGAAGATATTGACCTTGAGGAAATTAGCTGGCTCAAACGACTGCGGGACGGCCTCGGCAAGACGCGGCGTAGCTTGGTCAACCAGTTAAAAGCCGTTGTCGGTCAAGGGCCGCTTAATGACGAAGCCGTCATGGAGATTGAAGCCCTGTTGCTGCAAGCGGATGTGGGGGTCGTGGCGACGGATCATATTATTGAAACCCTGCAAAATCGGCTGCGGGAAGATGCCCTGCCGCCGGATGAAGCGATCGCCTACCTCAAAGAAATTCTCTGTAGCATTCTCGATCAGCCCCTCCCCGACCCGGAAAACGCCGCCCTCGTGCCCACCGATGATTGCCTCAATATTTGGTTAATGACCGGGGTGAATGGGGCCGGGAAAACCACCACCATCGGCAAACTAGCCAACCTCGCCCAAAAGTCTGGCTATCCCTGCCTGATTGCCGCTGCGGATACCTTCCGAGCTGCTGCGGTGGAGCAGGTGAAAGTGTGGGGCGAGCGGACGCAAACCGCCGTGATTGCGAATCCGGGTCAGAATACCGATCCGGCGGCGGTGGTTTATGATGCGATCGCCGCAGCCCAAGCCCGCAATACCCAACTCCTCCTTGTGGATACCGCTGGCCGCCTCCAAAACAAACAAAACCTGATGGAGGAACTGAAAAAGATCCGACGAATCATCAGTAAAAAAGCCCCCAACGCGGTGATCGAATCTCTCCTCGTGTTGGATGCAACCCTCGGCCAAAATGGACTCCGCCAGGCTCAAGTCTTTTCGGAGTCCGCACAGTTGAGCGGCGTTGTGCTCACGAAATTAGACGGTACTGCCAAAGGCGGGGTCGCCCTCGCTGTGGCTCAACAGCTCAACCTGCCCATTCGGTTTATTGGCGCAGGGGAAGGGATCGAAGACCTGCGCCCCTTCTCTAGCTATGAATTTGTTGAAGCTCTCCTCAGTGAGTAAAAATACTACCCCAAAAAATTGACAGAACAGTCAAGGTGTGCTATTGATTTTGAGACTACCCCATGATCTCAATCACACCGTAGCTTGCTTCTGACCCCCCAATCGATTCCTAAGCTCTGCCCATAACTGAGCGTCCGCTGGGGCTTTCCCTTGATTCACAACATCGCCTGTGCCTGCACAACTCAACAGCAATGATGGCCGCACCGCTTCCCCCCTCTTCTAATTCAGACCGTGCCTCAAACCGAAACCCTGAGGCGACGGCGGTTGCTGCACTAAAGGAACTCGTGGCACGGTTGTATCGTGAGCAAAATCGGATTCAAAATTTGCTCAGTTCCTTGGGCTTTGCCCTGCGTAGTTTTAACAATCTCAATCAGTTTTTAGAAATCGTGCCGTTGATGGCGGCGCGGGTGACGGATGCGGATGGGGGGGCGTTGGTGTTGTTGCGTCCGGACGGGAAACCCCGACTTGAGCAGCTTCACTGCCAAGAGGGCCATGCCTGCCGCGATATTCGGCGGGCCTTGGAGACGATTACCCGCACATTCCATCAAGATCTAGATGCGATCGCTGCCAAGGCGGCAGGATTTCAGTCGGCGGTGTTGGATCAACGGCTGCAAGACTATTTTGGCCAAGCGGTGCAGTTGTTTGGCACGCCGATTTTGGTGAAAAATCAAGAGCGGGGCCGGCTCTATATTTTCAGTGATGACGCGAGTTATCAATGGACTTCGACGCGGCGCAAGTTGGTGCAGTTGGTGGCGGATCAAACGGCGGTGGCGATCGCTAACCAAGACATGACCAACGAACTCCGCCAAAAAGAGCGTCTCGATCGCGAGTTAGAAATTGCCTCCGAAATTCAAGACCACCTCTTGCCCCATCGCTGCCCCACCATTGCCGGGGTGAATATTGCCGCCAGTTGTAAAACGGCCAATCGCGTCGGCGGCGATTATTACGACTTCATCCCCACCACCTACGACCAATTCAGCCACGAAGATCCCGTGCTCACCACCTCACCGTGGAGCATTGTGATCGGGGATGTGATGGGGAAAGGCGTGCCCGCAGGGTTGATTATGACGATGACGCGGGGAATGCTCCGGGCCGAAGTCTTGAACCGCCACAGTCCGGCGCAAATCGTGCAGCACCTCAATCAGGTCATGTACGCTGACCTTGACAATTCCCACCGCTTCCTGACGCTGTTCTATTCCGAATACAACCCCCAAACGCGGCTTCTGTCCTACACCAACGCGGCGCACCATCCGCCCCTGCTCTGGCAAGCACAGACGCGATCGCTCCGTAAGCTCGATACCTGGGGAATGCTGATCGGCCTCGATATCGATTCGGCCTATGAAGATGCCCAAATCCAACTCGCGCCGGGGGATACGGTGGTGTATTTCACCGATGGCTTTACGGACGCGATGAGTCAGTCCGGCGATCGCTTCGACGAAGAACGCTTTAACACCGCCTTTGAATCGGCCTGCCAAGCCGGTTACACGGCCCAAGCCATCCTCGACCATCTTTTTGATCAAGTGCAGCGTTTCGTCGGTGACGGCGACACCTACAAGGACGACATGACCCTTGTGGTGCTCCAAGTGGAACCCAGCCAAGGCAGCGAGGCTCCCGATTGATCCGGGCTATAATCGAGGGCTACGGCAGAGCAATCGCAACAGCGATAGAATGAAGGGAGTGCGATCGCTCAGAGTCCGGCACGATGATTGCCTCGATCCGCATCGATCAAGCCCGATGCCAACGAGGGCCCACTGTCCCTCCTGAAAAACCGGGCTCCCTGTCAAAGCCCCCATGCAGACCCTGAGCCCGAAACGGCAATTGATCGGAGAATTTAGGATATTTTTCCTTACTATCCATCGGGGACAAAATCTGTGTGATGCCATACCATCTATTGATTTCCCTTGAAATGATAAGTATTTTCTGTGGAAGTTTTGTTTTAGATAAGTTATTCGCAGTTAAGCAACAATATGATTGTTAAAGTAAAATCGTTACCATATACCTATTAGAAGAAACCCCTAATCGTTAGAGCGATGTTTGCTTTAACCTTAGTCTTTAGGCCGCAATTGTTCCCAGTCTAACCAAGCGTTAGGATTGGGATGAACGTAAAATCAATTAGGAGACAACCCACTGATGCAGGAACTTGCAGTCCGCCCTGAACTAGACTTTACGAGTGAAACGTACAAAGACGCATATAGCCGCATTAATGCGATCGTGATCGAGGGCGAACAAGAAGCCTACAACAACTATATTTCGATGGGTGAACTGCTCCCCGATCACAAAGACGAGTTGACCACCTTGGCGAAAATGGAAAAACGCCACATGAAAGGGTTTCAGTCCTGTGGTCGCAATCTCACCGTCACCCCGGATATGGAGTTTGCCAAAGGGTACTTTGCTCGTCTCCATGGCAACTTCAAAACCGCCTGTGCTGAAGGGAATGTGGTCGCCTGCTTTGTGATCCAATCCTTGATCATCGAAGCCTTTGCGATCGCTGCCTACAACATCTACATCCCCGTTGCCGACCCCTTCGCCCGTAAAATCACTGAAGGTGTCGTCAAAGATGAGTACAAGCACCTCAACTTCGGCGAAGTCTGGCTCAACGAGCACTTTGAAGAATCCAAAGCTGCCCTCGAAGCCGCCAACAAAGAAAACCTCCCCATCGTTTGGCAAATGCTCAACGAAGTCGAGGACGATGCCGCGATCTTGGGGATGGAAAAAGATGCCCTCGTCGAAGACTTCATGGTCAGCTACGGTGAAGCCCTCGGCAACATTGGTTTTAACACCCGTGAAATTATGAGAATGTCCTCCTACGGACTCACCGCCGCCTAACCCCCATTCAAGTTCAGCATCAAGGTAGTGACTAGTCTTAGCTGCTAGTCACTGCCTTTGTCTTCTCTGGCTGATATCCTGCGAAAATCCCACCGTTCCCTATCCTCAGTCCCCGTTTTTGGTACTATCGTTAAAAGTCTTTACTTTTTCTTTACGTAAATTCATCGCTCGCTGAATCTCACGGGCCCATTCAAACAACCTGCCCATGTTTGGTCTTATCGGTCACCTTACCAATCTTGAACACGCCCACGCCAAAGCTCACGAACTCGGTTATCTCGAAGAGAGTGACCAAGGCCTAGACCTCTGGTGTGCTGCTCCGCCTCAAGTTGTCGATCACATTACCGTCACCAGTGCGACCGGACAAAAAATTGAAGGCAAATACGTTGAATCCTTTTTCCTGCCTGAAATGCTGTCGCAACGACGCATCAAGACCGCGATTCGGAAAATCCTCAACGCCATGGCCTGTGCTCAGAAAGAACACCTCAACATCACAGCCCTCGGTGGATTTTCCTCGATCATTTTTGAAAACTTTAACCTGAGTGCCAACAAACAAGTGCGCAACGTCGAACTCGACTTTAGCCGCTTCACCACGGGCAACACCCACACCGCTTATATCATTTGCCGTCAAGTGGAACAATATGCCGCCAAGCTCGGCATCAATCTATCCGAGGCCACTGTGGCCGTCTGTGGTGCTACGGGGGACATCGGCAGCGCTGTTTGTCGCTGGCTCGATCGCAAAACGGATGTCCAGGATCTCCTGTTGATTGCCCGGAACCAAGAGCGGCTCAAAAACCTGCAAACGGAACTGGGCCGGGGTAAAATCCTCGGCTTAGAAGAAGCCTTGCCCATGGCGGATATTGTCGTGTGGGTGGCGAGTATGCCCCAAGGTGTGGATATTAGTGCCATTCCCCTGAAAAAACCCTGTCTTTTGATTGACGGGGGCTATCCGAAAAACCTCGGCACAAAGCTGGCCCAAGACGGCGTTTACGTGCTCAAAGGCGGCATTGTGGAGCACAGTTTGGATATTGATTGGAAAATCATGGAAATTGTCGAGATGGATGTACCCGGACGACAGTTTTTTGCCTGCTTTGCCGAGGCGATGTTGCTGGAGTTTGAACAATGGCACACTAATTTTTCCTGGGGCCGGAATCAAATTACAGTGGAAAAAATGGAGCAAATTGGATCTGCATCGGTGAAGCATGGTTTTCAGCCGCTGCTGACCGTTTAGCATCCTCGCCACTGTTTTGTTTTACCCCTTTCTTTCCCTATGAGCGCCACTAAAAACCGTCCGTTTCTGCTCACTTTTGAGAAGCCTCTCTGCGAGTTAGAGTCGCGGATTGAGCAGATTCGTGAACTTGCCCGCGAGAATAACGTCGATGTGTCTGAGCAAATCCAGGAGTTGGAGGCGAAGGCAGACCAGTTGCGCCAGGAAATTTTTAGCAGTTTGACCCCAGCCCAGCGGTTGCAGTTGGCGCGGCATCCCCGCCGCCCTTCGACGTTGGACTATATCCAAGCGATGTGCGATGAGTGGATCGAACTCCATGGCGATCGCGGCGGCAATGATGACCCGGCATTGGTGGGGGGCGTGGCGCGGTTGGGCGGGATGCCGGTGGTGATGCTCGGCCACCAAAAGGGACGGGACACGAAGGATAATGTCCTGCGCAATTTTGGCATGGCTTCCCCAGGGGGGTATCGAAAGGCCCTGCGCTTGATGGAACACGCAAATCGGTTTGGGATGCCGATTTTAACCTTTATTGATACGCCGGGGGCTTGGGCTGGCGTGGAAGCGGAAAAACACGGCCAGGGGGAAGCGATCGCCTACAACCTACGGGAAATGTTTAGTTTTGATGTGCCGATTCTCTGCACCGTGATCGGCGAAGGGGGATCGGGGGGAGCCTTGGGCATTGGCGTGGGCGATCGCATCCTCATGTTCGAGCACGCCGTTTACACCGTCGCCACCCCCGAAGCCTGCGCCGCCATCCTCTGGAAAGATGCCGCCAAAGCCCCCCAAGCTGCCGCTGCCTTGAAAATCACCGCCTGGGATCTGAAAAATCTCGGCATTCTCGATGAAATTATCCCCGAACCCTCTAGCGGTGCGCATTCTGACCCCATTAGCGCGGCTCAGGGTTTGAAAGCGAGTTTGCTCAAAAACCTCGAAATCTTACTCAGCCTCACGCCTGCCGAACGCCGCGAAACCCGCTACCAAAAATTCCGGGCCATCGGTCAGTTTCATGATTTGGGCGCTTAGGCACAGTGCCCGTCAGGGGACGCACCCGTCATACCACAGACGAAGCAAGGCTTAGGACGTATAATCGAGGGTGATTGTCGAACGAATCGCCTGCAAAAGTTCAGATGCCAGCCCCCTACAGCCTTGACCTCCGCCAAAAAGCCATTGCCGCAGTCGAGCGAGGAGAGCGCAAAAGTGATGTTTGCCGCACCCTATCCATCAGCCGCAACACCCTCGACCTCTGGCTCAAACGTCAACAGGACACCGGCTCCGCTGCCCCGATCACCGACTATCATCGCGGTCTCAAACCCAAAATCGATGACCTCGACGCATTTCGCGCCTTTGCTGAAAAATACGGACATCTAACCCAAAAGGAAATGGCCGAATTATGGCCCACTCCCGTCAGCCCCACCTTGATTCGGCAAGCCCTACGCAAAATCGGCGTTCCGTCTCGAACCAAACGGGCGACACCGGAACCAGGGAAAAAGTGACCGAATTGTTGTCACCGTTCTAAGGAGATCTGTAGCTGAAATGCTGGGAATGGGGATGTGTCGTGGGAGCATCTCGCTCGCTACGGCCCCAAGTCCCGATGAAACCTGTTCAAGAGTCACAATTCCGCGAATTTTCGGTGTAAGATACAAGACCTAGTGTGTTAAGAATTTTAATTTTGTCTTGTGTTAACTCTCGGCGTTAATATTGACCACATTGCCACGATCCGCCAAGCTCGTCGCACCATTGAGCCGGAACCGGTTGCTGCTGCCTTTTTAGCAGAGCTAGCGGGAGCCGATGGCATCACTGCCCATCTGCGCGAAGATCGTCGCCACATTCAAGATCGCGATATTCGCTTGCTACGGGAAACGGTGCAAACCCATCTCAATTTGGAAATGGCGGCGACCGATGAGATGGTGAAGATTGCCCTAGAGGTGAAGCCGGACTATGTGACCCTCGTGCCGGAAAAGCGCGAAGAGGTGACCACGGAAGGCGGTTTAAATCTACTCGGCGACCTCGATCGCTACTGTCAGGTGTGCGATCGCCTCCAATCAGCGGGGATTCCGGTGAGTTGGTTCATTGATGCCGAACAAGATCAAATCAAAGCCGCCGCCCAAACCCAGGCCCAGTTCATCGAACTGCATACCGGAACCTACGCCAATACTACCAACGAGCAAGAACGCGATCGCAAACTGGCCGTCCTCACCCAAGGAGCCGCCTTCGCCCGCAGCCTCGGTCTCCGGATCAATGCCGGTCACGGTCTCACCTATCGCAATGTGTACCCCGTTGCCTCCATTCCCCACATGGAAGAACTCAACATCGGCCACACGATCATCAGTCGCGCCTCCCTCGTGGGCATGGAACGAGCGGTGCAGGACATGAAAAAAGCCATGCGTGGAGAATTGTGAACGATCGCCCCTAAACCCGGTCACGACCCACAACAATGGAATACGGAGAATTTGTAACTAATTATGACGACTTATTATTACGTGGCGGCCAGTCAGAAATTTTTACTCGAAGAAGAACCCCTCGAAGAAGTGCTCAAAGAACGCACCCGCCACTACGGGGAACAACAGAAGGAGATTGACTTTTGGCTTGTCAAACAGCCCGCTTTCCTAGAAGCCCCGGAACTCGCTGCCGCCAATGCCCAA
>CAZCWE010000038.1:0-14755 GCA_964502285.1 uncultured Spirulina sp.
GTCCTCAAACTCCAACTCCCCCTCCCCATCGAAGCCCGCACCATCGAACTGGCCACCGACAACGCGCCCGCGATCGCCTACACCAGCAACACCAGCCCGGAAGCCTACTGCGCCAACGTCGAAACCGCCAAACAATACATCCACGCCGGGGACATCTTCCAAGTTGTCCTCTCCCAACGTCTGCAAACCACCTACAGCGGCAACCCCTTCGACCTCTATCGCTCCCTGCGCTTGGTCAACCCGTCTCCCTACATGGCCTATTTCAACTTTGACCAATGGCAGATCATCGGCTCTAGCCCCGAAGTGATGGTCAAGGCGGAGAAACTCCCCACGGGAGAAACCCAAGCGATCGTGCGCCCCATTGCCGGCACACGCCGCCGGGGCAAAACCCACGCCGAAGACCTCGCCTTAGAAAAAGACCTCCTCGCCGACCCGAAGGAAGTAGCCGAACACGTCATGCTCGTGGACTTGGGGCGCAATGACCTCGGCCGCGTTTGTAAGTGGGGCACGGTGAGCGTCGATGAGTTGATGGTGATTGAACGCTATTCCCACGTCATGCACATTGTTAGTAATGTGATTGGCGAGTTGCGCGACGATCAAACCGCCTGGGATCTGCTCAAGGCCACGTTCCCCGCCGGGACGGTGAGCGGTGCGCCCAAAATTCGCGCCATGGAAATCATCCACGAACTTGAACCGGAGCGGCGCGGGCCCTATTCGGGGGTTTACGGCTATTACGATTTTGAGGGGCAGTTAAATAGTGCGATCGCCATTCGTACCATGGTTGTCCGTCCCCAAGGCAGCGATCAACACCAAGTCTCTGTCCAAGCCGGGGCGGGTCTCGTGGCGGACTCCGTGCCTGAATCCGAATACGAAGAAACCCTCAACAAAGCCCGCGGCCTCCTCGAAGCGATCCGCTGTTTGCAATAGGACATCTAAGGTTAATTTTTGAATCCCTGAGGGCTGAGACTTCGGCTTCGCTCAGCCCAAGGCGTTGTCGTTCGCGCCGCGTCTTCGTAGGAGAGAACCCGGCCGCTTACCCTTCGACTCCGCTCAGGGTGCGCTGGTTGAATGTCTTAAGCTGGCTTCTTCCCCACGCCATCACAACACATCGGGATCAACGCCCAACTCCTGCAACTTCGCCCGCAAAGCCGCTTGTTTTTCCTCCGCTTGCTCGGCTCGTTGTCGTGCCTGCTGCTCTCGTTGCTCCGCTTGCTCCGCTCGTTGTCGTTCTTGTTCTCGCGGCAACAGAACCAACTGCTCATTCGGGAAATAAAACCGTAACCAATTCGTGGTCTCTTGCAACACGGAGCCGTACCAAGTGCCCAACCACAACCCCAACGCTTCACACCACAACCACCCCTTTTCATTGGGTTGTAATGCCACAAATGCATTCCCGCGCCGCTCCCAACCGATTAACGAATCAGTATTAAACGGGTCAAACACAAAGTAATGGCTGGTACTAAACCGCTGCTCGTAAATCTCTTTTTTAGTGGTTAGATCAATCTCTGCGGTTGAAGGCGACATTAACTCCACAATCACATCGGGATATTTGCCATCTTCTTCCCACACGACCCAGCCTTGACGCTCTTTTTTTCCGTCTACATTGAGGGCCACAAAAAAATCAGGGCCGCGAAAATCACGATTTTTAATCTGTGCCAAACTGTAATACACGAACATATTACCGCTTGCGTAAAAATCTTCACGGGGTGCGAGGGCGGCATAAACACTGTCGATGAGGACATTCATCGCGAGACGGTGACGGTTACTTTCCAAGGGGACTCCATCATCAAAAATGAGGTCAGTGGGAGGGAGTGAGGGAACCCAAATATCGGCTTCGTTAGCTTGAGGGGTGGACGAAATCGGTGGGGTCATAGGTCTCACTCCAGTTGATTTGTTCTCATTGATTATAACGTGATGGTTTGGGAAAGAAAAGTATATTTGTTCTGCTTAACTGTAGTCCAATGGGGGGAGTTCTGCGGCAGGGGAATAGGTGGGTTGGCGGTAGTTGCGGCGGTAGAGGCGTTCGAGTTAGCCACCAGCAGTTTGGATCAGGGAAAATTGCCGCCGGGCCACGGAAGAGGTTGGCAGACAGGAGTGGTGGATTCCCTGACCTATCCAAAGGTGCGATCGCTCTTCTCCCTCACAGATCGGCCAGAAATATCCTACAGTAAACAGCAGTGATGAAGACTCCCCATAATCCCTAGGAACAATCACAATGCTTGAATCCCTTAGCATTAAAAATTTCCGTTGCTTTGAACATCTCGACGTTCAAGGCTTCAAACGAGTCAACCTCATCGGCGGCAAAAACAACGCCGGAAAAACTGCCCTTCTTGAAGCCCTCCTCCTCTACTTTTACCCTGGTTCGGCTGCCATTATGTCAATCAAGAAGGCGCGGAAAGAATCTTCTGAGTTTGCGAAGAAAATGCCGAAATTTGCATGGAATTCTTTTTTTTACAATCAAGAAATTGAAAGAAAAATAAGAATAACCGAAGCCAAAGGCAACAAGAAAGTAGTTGAAATTGAAGCCTCACCAACATTCGATCAAAAATATTTTGATGATGATGACGAAGATATCATTGATGTGATCTTAAAAAATGAATCAGTGGCATCAGTTCTGCAAGTTCGACAATTTTTTGATAAAGAAGAACACTCGAAACACAACATTATTGTCAGCCCGCGAGGTATATTTTCACCTAACCTTTTCAATAAAGACATGCCAATGATACCATCTTCATTTTTGATGAACAATGAAGAAACTGCTCAGAAGTATGATCTTATGAGTTTTGAAGGGCGTTCAGAAGAAGTCCTTAGAGTTCTTAAGATACTAGATTCTTCCATAGAAAAAGCCGAGACGTTTTCCATGAATGAGCCGACTTTATATCTAACGCGGAGCAATCAAAAAAGATTACCGATCTCATTGTTCGGAGATGCAATCAATCGAGCCACGTCTATTGTGCTTGAATTACTAAATCAAGAACATGATGTTCTATTAATTGATGAGATTGAGAATGGAATTCATTATAGTAGTCAGCAGGAGTTTTGGAGTGCTCTATTTAAGTTGGCGAATGAACTGGATACGATGATTTTTGCGACGACCCATAGTTTAGAGATGATTAAAGCCTTTGCGCGGGCTGGCCATGATCATCCGGGGGATGGGGCTTATTTTGAACTTGCACGGAGTCCAAGAGATAATCAAATTGTCGCGATTAATCGAGATATTGAAACTCTAGACTATGCCCTAGAACGTGGCAAGCCCATTCGAGGGGAGTAACTTTTGAGCAATGACCAATATTCTTATCGTTGAAAGTAAAAACGATAAATATTTTCTACAATATTTCATCGAATACCTCAATTATAAAATTGATGTCGAAGCTCCGATCTGTATTAGCGATGATGACTATGAATGTTTGAATGGTTTGAGCGAACAAAAACTAATCCAAACTTTGAAAGACTTAGCTGCGAGTCTACAAAAGCGAGACATTCAAAAAATTGGGATCATCATCGATCAAGATGGCTATTCAGAACAAGAGCGTATTGAATTCGTTAATCGCTGTTTAGAGGCTGTGTTTAACCCATCGCAACACCTCACGCAATCCTGTGAACTGCTTGAAATGGGAATCAATGAAAAAATCACCTTCGAGTTGGGCTGCTATTTTACCAATGTCAATCAACACGGTGAATTAGAAACGCTCCTCAAGACGATCAAAGCCCAACCGTCGCCCCATGCCGATTGTTTAGAGTCTTGGCGGGATTGTGTTGGGCAAGCTGGGCAAGCGATCGCAGACAAAGAATTTGATAAGTTTTGGTGGTCTATTTATTTGCGATACGATACTTGCTCTAAGCAAGATCGTAAGCAAGCAGAGCGGAAATGTTCGATGAAATATTTTGATACCGTGTTAAGCAATAAAGGATCGCACATCTTGAACTTAGAACATCCGATGTTGGCTGATCTCACGTCTTTTTTGAGTCTATTTGATGGGTAGATGATGAGGTAGTGCGATCGCTAAGACTCGGCAGCATCAGAGGATTCATCTGGGTAGAGCTGTGTGGGTTTGGGAGAATAGGCCGGCTGGCGGTAGTTGCGGCGGTAGAGGAGTTCGAGTTGGCCGCCAGCGGTTTGGATCAGGGAAAATTGCCGCCGGGCGAGGCCGCGGAAGAGATTGGCGAAGAGGAGGGTGATGATGGCGAGGGTGAGCCCGGCGGCGGTGGAGATCAGGGCTTCGGCAATGCCGCGTGTTACGCCTGTGGTTTGGAGGAGGGTTTGTGCGCCGAGGTTGAGGTTCACAAAGGTGCGCATTAGCCCCAGGATTGTCCCCAAGAGTCCGAGGAGGGGGGAGACGGTGACGATGGTTTCAAAGACGGTGTTGAAGCGCTTGAGCAGGGGCATTTCGGCTTGGGCGGCGGTTTCGAGGGCGAGGCAAAATTCTTCGGGGGTGGGTTGGGGGAGGATCAGGGCGTTGAGGAAAATGCGGGCGATGGGGAGGGTGGGTTTGCCTTTGAGGTAAGCGATCGCACCTTGGGGATCTTCGCGATAGGCCCCCAAAACCGTCAACATGAACCGCCGTTGCTGCTGATGAATGCGCCACCAAAACCAGAGACGCTCCCCGATCAACACCACAGCCACGATGGACAGCAGCAACAGGGGCAAAATCGTAATGCCGCCAATGGTCACGATAGTATTAAACGTAGTCGCTAGCATCCTGAATCGCCTGAGAGTTGTCCCAATGGTACAGAGTTTTACTGCGCAAAAACAAACATTTTTCGATGCTTGGGCCCCGCGCTACGATTGTCTCCTGACGACGGTGTTTTACCAAGCCATCCACCAACGGATGCTAGAGTTTGCAGACGTGCCGCCGGGGGGATCGGTGTTGGATCTTGGCTGTGGCACGGGTCGCCTCTTGCAGCGGTTGGCACGGCAGTATCCTGAATTACGGGGAACGGGGGTGGATTTATCGCCTCAGATGGTGGCGGCGGCGGCGGCTCGGAATGGGTGCGATCGCCTCCAATTCACCCAAGGCAATGCCGAAGCTCTGCCCGCTGCGGATGCAGCCTTTGATGCGGTCTTCAGTACGATCAGCTTTCTCCATTACCCCAACCCGGCGATTGTGATGGCAGAGATTAGCCGCGTGCTCAAACCCAACGGCTGTTTTTATTGGGCGGACTATTCCCTACCGGATGTATGGCAGATTGAGCGTCTGCCGTTCACGCCGGGCGGGTTGCGGATTTATAGCCCAGAAAAACGGGAGGCTTTGGGCCGGAATGCCGGGTTAACCCCAGCGGGCCATCATTACCTCCTCAGTCAGGTGATCCTGACTCGCCTCGCCAAACCGGACTAAATTCGCTACATTGAGCGATCGCCCCCTCTTTTTTTGACCCATGCCTGTTCCCGTTCAACTCATTGTTGGCCTCGGCAATCCTGGCCCCAAATACGATCGCACCCGCCACAACATCGGGTTTGACTGTGTGGATCAATTGGCCCAGCAGTGGGCGATGCCGTGGCAGGAGAACCGTCGCTTTAAGGGCTACTGCGCCACCGGCCGCGGCCCCACAGGCGAGAAACTTTACCTCCTCAAACCCACCACCTACATGAACCGCTCCGGGGAATCGATCCGAGCGGCGTTGGATTGGTACAAGCTCCCCCCCGAATCGGTGCTGACGGTTTATGACGATATGGATCTGCCCGTGGGACGGCTGCGGCTGCGCTTGTCGGGATCGGCGGGGGGCCATAATGGGATGAAGTCTGCGATCGCCCATCTCGGCACCCAAGAGTTTCCCCGCCTCCGCTTGGGTATTGGCGGCTCTGGCCCCGAAAAAGAAACGATCTCCCATGTGCTCGGACGATTCACCCCCCAAGAAACCCCGATTATAAAAGAGGTGCTCAATTTAGCCACCGATGCGGTAACGGTTGGGTTAAAACAGGGATTAGAAAAGGCGATGAGTCTCTATAACCCGCGCCAAGCTGAGCTTTAGAGCCGAATGCTAACGCGGCGCAAGGGAACAAAGCGGCGCGATCGCCGATCATAATCCTGAACCTCATAACCCCAGTCCACCCTACCCAAACTTGCCCTATGCGTTATCCTGCCGCTGCTGTTCTCCTTTCCGGTTTGATGGCGATCGCCACCGCTCCCGCCCACGCCGATGACACCCTCCCCCGTTTCGACCCCAACGCCGAAGCGGTCGAAATCCCCGTGCCCCCACCGGCCAACGCCGAACCCATCGTCCTCGAAGAACCCGCCGCCCGTCCTGCCCTCAGCCCCGAACTGCGTAGCGCGTTGGTGACGATTTTCAGCAGCGGCTTAGAGCAGGCTCTCAGTGGTGAAGCCGTCGAAGTGCCGCCTGGAGTGACGGGGATGGTAACAGAATCCGTGGTGGGTGAATTTGAACGCATCGCGAATAAAGACAGTGCGCCCAACGGCGTAGCGGCGTTCGCCCGTGCGCTGCGTGCGGCCACCCAAGGCGCACCGACGGATCAAGTGACGCAAGAGATCAAAGCCGCATTCCAAGCAATTCTTGACAGTATTTAAACCGGGCTTGCAGGCAGCCAATCCAGTCCCCAAACGCGCCTTACCCCAGCGATCGCAGTTCGATCCGGGGGGAAGGCTGTGTTTAAGCGCGATCGCCTCACCAAAATATGAGGAAAGCTTAGAATTGACTGGAAACTCGCAGCAGGGACTGATAGAATGCTTTGTGACTTTTTAACCCCACCCTACGCATCCTATGGTTGACAACACCGGAGATATTGAAAGACTCCTAGAGACAAAAAAATGTCAAGGTGGCGACCTCAGCCACGCAAATCTGAGCAACTTTGACCTCAGCGGTGCAGACTTAAGCGGTGCAAGCCTTTATTGCACCAACCTCAGCGGTGCAAACCTCAGTGGCGCAAACCTCAGCGGTGCAGATCTTAGTTATGCGAACTTGGTAAAAACCGATCTCACCCGTGCGAATATTCGGGGTGCGGATGCCAAAGGGGTTAACCTTTTTGATGCCAACCTGAACGGAACGAACCTGAGCGGGACAGATTTAACCTTTGCCATGTTGGTGAATGCCACCCTCAGCGAAGCGAACCTCCGGGCGGTTAAGTTGGTGGGCGCGAATTTAATCGGCGCAAAACTCAACAGTGCTAACCTCAGCAGTGCTGATTTGGGCGGGGCTAACTTGAGCACGGCGAACCTCGTCGCGGCGAAGCTCTTAAGCACCGACCTCAGCGAAGCGAAGCTAGTGCGGGCGGATCTGAGTGATGCGAATTTGGTGGGGGCAAATCTGACCGATGCGAATCTCTCCAATGCCAATCTGCTCAATACCAATATGTCGAGTGCCTTGCTGATTGGGGCGTATTTAATTGGTGCAAACTTAATCGGAACTCAATTGGAAAATACCAAGTTAGACGGCACGATTGGGTTAACCACGGAAGGGCAATTGGTGGTGAGCTAGGGCCGGTCAGTCTTCCAAGCTGCGATCGCATCTTTACCACAATATCCACAAGGCCATGAAAAATCCAAAAGGAGAGGTTAATGCCTCTCCTGAATGGTTGTTTGGGGATTTAGATGTCGGTGCGGAGCTAGGGGGTCTTGCGTTTGCGATCGCGCTTCGTGCGCTGACTATGGGCTGCATCCACCGGAAAGCCAGCGATCGGAATCACTTGATATTGCCGCTCCTGCTCCAGGCGATTCAACTCCGTATAGTCCACCCAATGAATACAATTCACCGGGCAAGTATCGATCGCCTCCGTCACCAACGCTTCTGGATCACCATCCTGGCGGATCGCCCGCGCTCGGCCATAATCCGGCTCAATGTAGAACGTATTTGGCGCGGTATGGGCACAGTGCTTACAGCCAATACAGGTGATCTCATCCACATAGACCCCCTTTTGGCGCACGTCCCCCCCCAACTCCGGCTCAAAGCCACTCCGCTCCGGAGCATCCCGAAAGATCCCCCCAAGCTCCGGCTCTAGCCCGGTTTGATCTGGGTGCGCGTCAAATTCCGTCATCATTTAGCTCCAACGTTGGACCACAAGACGGATCGAACCATCTTGATTTTTATTCTCTTCGGTAATCTGGAACCCTTGCTTTTGGGTCTCAGTTAACACCGTGTGGTAGGCATAACGCTGCGTGACCCGCTGCACAAAGCCATCCACTGACAAGGGCTGTTGCCAATATTGCAGATCAGCCACCATCTCATAGGCTTGCCCATTCCAGCTAAACCCGATGTCATAGTGATTGTCTTGCTCAACCACAACATCAGCGGTATGGGTTTGACCTTGGTAACCACGCACGGCACTGGGGCCATCTTTCCAATCAATCCCCAGATCGCTGAGGGCAGATTTCAAAGAGGTTAAGTTCCGGATTTGAGTTTTGACAGTGCTGAAATGGGACATAGTGGGCTAAAACCTAAATCAAAAAATGGATAGAGTACAAAAACATTAAGCAGACCAGCTATCCCAATCGAGTTGCTGATTTTGAGCGGTATTGGGCTGCTGTTCCGACTGCGCGTAATAGTCAGAGGTGGGCTCGTTCGCCACCACCCGACCCAACTGAGCTTCGATCGCAGCGGTGACCTCTTGGCACGATCGGCCAATGATCCCGGTAACCGTTTCTTGGACCCGGCCATCGGGATGGATGATGAATTCTAATGTTTCCATGCTCATAGCTCGGACGGTCCTCAGAGTAGAACTACATCACTCACCGCTAGGAAATTAATCCTGCTTCCCTTAGGATCTAACTCACTTAACACGGGAAGGGGTGTTTATAGTTTTCAAATCTTAACAAAAATTAGAACTTGGGGGTGTCCCTACTCTGAATTGTTAGACAGTTTCCAATTTCCGTCAAGGTCGGGCAGGGCGGGCTCACTCACGGCTGAGAAATTCGAGATAACTTTTGCTGAGATCCTTAACGGCCGCCTCATAGAGACGCTGACCATGCTCTGGCGTGGCCAAGGCCGGATTAGACCCCATGCGACCATCGGGATAATTACGGCGAAACTCCGTCGCCCCATAGATTGGGTGGCCAGAATTGACCGTGGGACTGAGGGGAGCGGTTTTGATCGCGTCGGGATAGACATATTGGGTGAGGGCGACTTCGCTGGGGGTGGCGTGGGAGCCTTCTTGATCGCCGTAGAGTTCTTTGGCAAGGGTATAGACCGAACGACTCATAAACCAGTTGCCCACGGTGCAGCGCAGGGGATCGCCCTCGGTGAGGGTATCGAGGGCATCGTAGGTTTCGGCAAAGGCGGCTTTGAGGGTGGCAATGTTGCCGCCGTGGCCGTTGAGGAAGAAAAAGCGACGAAATCCGGCTTTGGCGAGGGCGGTGAGGGAATCCCGAATTACCAAAATTAGGGTACTCGGTCGGAGGCTCATGGAACCGGGAAAGGCGGTATGGTGCAGGGCCATACCCACGTTAATCGTCGGGCCGACGAGGGCGTGGGTGGCTTCGCCGACTCCTTTGGCGATCGCTTCGGCACAGATCGCATCGGTGCCGATTAAGCCGGTGGGGCCGTGCTGTTCCGTGGAGCCAATGGGGATGATGATGCCCTTGGAGGTGTTGAGGTAGGTTTCAACTTCGGGCCAGGTGCTGAGATGAAGAAGCATGAAGCAAACTCAGAAACGATAGGGGGATTTAACGTTTAGGCGTTACATTTTGTTGGCTTTAGCGTAACAAATAGACATCATTTCCGACGGATGGGATGCGATCGCTGATCAGGATGAACCCAATTCGGAGGTGCGATCGCCCGCCCCCATGCCGCAATCACCGCTTGATCCCACAGTACAATGGCAGTACAGTGGCGTTTTCCTCACCCCACTATTCACCCACCCTTGAAGCTGCGGCTATGATTTTAGGTTTTGACCCCGGACGGGATAAATGCGGCATTGCCCTCACCGATGACACGGGGCGTTTGGTCTCCCATCAGGTAGTTACCTCAGAGGGCGTGGAATTCGTCCTGCGCCAATGCCAAACCGACCACGACATCAACACCCTTGTGATCGGCAACCAAACCACCTCAAAACTGTGGACGGCCAAACTCCGCCTCTGGTTTGCCGATTCCGTCACCCTCGCCCCGGTTGATGAGCGCAACAGCACCGTTGAAGCCCGCGATCGCTACTGGCAAATGTTCCCCCCCAAAGGCCTCGCCCGCCTCATCCCCCAAGGCCTCCGCATTCCCCCCCGCCCCGTGGATGACATCGTCGCCATCCTCCTCATCGAACGTTATCTAAGCACCCTATGTCCCACCCCTCACTAACCAGCAACATCAAACTATCTCCGGATGTCCTCATTCAAGAACTCGCCGGAGAATCCGTTTTACTGCATCTCAGCAGCGAAGAATATTTTGGCTTAGACGATATCGGCACTCGCATGATCACCGTCCTCGATCAATCCGATTCCATCCAAGCCGCCCACGACATTTTGCTCACGGAATACAACGTCGAATCCGCACAACTCACCGACGATCTCCTCAATTTCGTCCTCAAACTCACCCAAAACGGCCTCGTCACCGTGACCGATTCAACTCCGATACACTAAGAAGGCGACTGTTTGCCCCAGGAGATCTATGAAATTAACTCGCGTCCGAGTCCCAGAGTTTCGTGCTCTCAAAAATATTGATATCACCTTCGAGCCGGATTTTGTCCCGAACATTTTTCCCCTCGGCAGTCAAAACGGCGGCGGCAAAAGCACCCTACTCCAACTCATTTTCATTCTACTGAAAAGCTTGAAACGAGATGAGTCTATCAATTATGTGAAAAATTTACTAGAGAATTTTGATGTTAATAGTTTGACAAAACTAGCTACTATTGAAATTCAAGATACATCGATTAAAACCGAGCTTGATTTCATTGTATATAATGAAGAAAGTCTTCACAGCATATATGATGAAACAGAAAGTTTTGTTACCATTTTAAATATAAAAGAAGAAGCTCAAAGAAAGTTATTAGAACTTGAAGAGAAGCTCAAAAAACTAGACAAAATCTACTTTGATGATCATGACGATCATGAAAGTGTTCTTAAGACAATGACCGAAATAACAAAAGAAATAGAGCAAAAAAAATATTTAGTCGAAATAACAAAAAAACAAGAGGAAAATATACAAAAAAAATTTATTTCCGAAGGCATGATGTTTGTGACAAACTATATCAAAAATCATCAATCCCACTTCTTGCTTTGTCAATTTTCAAGTAATTTACAGACCAAAGCATTAGCCAAAATAATCCAGGATCTTCCTCAAAAAATTTTCCTTGCAGCACCATCAACACAATCTACAATATTTTTGAATTCAGATCACAAGAAGCTTTTGTTTCAAGGAAAAATTGATCAATATCAGTTTGGACTAGAAAAAATCAAAAAAAAGCTATATGGTTTCTTTACATATGATTTTTTGTCAATTTCATTGATTATCGACTTCTTTAATAAAGTTTTTGACCTTGACATCAGAAAAGCGATTAAAACCAAAGGTGACTATGATAATCAATATAAAAAGCTCATAGAAGAATTTAATAAGGTGCTGACTAATAAATCTCTTAACATTACGCCCGATCGCACCGGGGTAACGTTTGAGATGGAAGATGAAGATGGGACGGTGCGGGAATTGTATCCGGAGGATTTGAGTCATGGGGAATTGAAGCGGTTAAGTATTTATCTTTGGTTGAAATATTATGATATTAAAGATTCTATTGTGCTGATGGATGAAATTGAAATCGCCTTTCATCCCGATTGGCAATATCAAATCATTCGCGACCTGCAAGAATGGGGGCCAAGCAATCAATATATTCTCGCCACCCATTCTTACGAACTCTGCGAAGCATTAACCCCTGCCCACGTCAAAGAAATTAACCCCCACCTCTTACCGTCCCAAGAGCATGAGCCTCAATCCTGACGAACTCGATAAACATTGCCACAATATTTTAAACAGTCGCCGCGCTAAAAACAAAATCGTTATTCTGTGCGAAGGAAAAATTATTGAACAAGACAGGCGATCGCCCCAAAGCTACGGAAGAATGGCACAAATGCCTGATTCAAGCTTCTATGATGCCTGTGTTCCGAACTGGTGGACTCAACATCGACCCGAATTTTTTAATTGTGGCAGCCGTAACACTGTTATTAAAACCTACTTTCAACTGCTCAAACTGAATCAAAATAATACAAAAACCTATCTTGACTCGAATAAACTCTTCGCCCTCGTAGATCTTGATAGTAATGCCATTAAGCTTCCAGAGGGTTATCAATTTTCTAACACCGAAGAGATTTTTTATGACCTTTATCAATCAGGTCAAATTCAATCAGAAAAAATAGCCAATCATCGCATCTGGGTAACGGGCTTGATTCACAAAGAAGCCTATTTTATATGTCCTGAACTACAGGAATTTTTTGATCAAGATTGGCAACTGAGTCCCCAGTATCAAAATCAGCCCGTCACTCTAAGCAACATGCATCAAGCCATGATCGATAAATTCACAGATGATCCCGACTTGATGACGTATTTTTTCCATGTCATTCAACGTATTGATCATGATTGTCTCGATATATCTACCCCTGAAAAACTCGCCTACACCTTCAAAGCCCAACACCAAGCAAACCCGACAGATGTTAGCCTAATTCATGCCCTGCTGACCATCAAACGCCCTAAAACCTACTACCGTAACATCCAGCCTCCCTCTGATTGGACAAGCACAATCCAAAACTTCCACGAACAGCTTGAACTGGCCATTGGCCGGTTTTATTCCCAACAATCAGATCGCGTCATTAATCATTTAACAGACTTATTTCGCGTCCTTCATCATCGGTTTTATGCGTAGAGCCACAGCTATAAAATTTCGCGGCCGGTGAGGAGTTTGCGGACTTCGAGCATGGCGGAATAGGTGGGGACAATGTGGAGGGTTTCGTTGGCGGGAGTGCGGGCGATCGCAGTCTTGAGGGCGGATTGGAGATTGTCGTCGGGGATGAGTTCGCAGGGATTGGCTTGGCTGGGGGGGTTGGCTTGGCTGTATTGAATGCGGAGAGCCATGTCATAGGTGCGATCGCCGCTGACGATAATCGTGCCACCCGATGCGGTGAGGGGTTCGGTGTCCACATCCCAAATCCAAGAGACATCCGTGCCGTCGGGGGTGCGATCGTTCAAGATGAGGAACGTGACCGAGGATTTTCCGGCTAGTTTTAAATCATTCACAGCTCGGATGGATTCATTTAAACCGACGGGATTTTTGGACAGTAAAATGCGGATATGTTTGCCCTCATAGGTGAGTTCTTCGGCGCGACCAAAGGCGGCTTTGAAGGTTTGAATCGTGTGGGTGATGGCGTTCCGTTCGATGCCCATGGATTGGGCGAGGAGGGCGGCGGCGAGGGTGTTGTATTTGTTATAAATGCCGATCAGAATTTGCCCCCAGTCTGGGCTGTGGATATCGAGAGACTGTTTTTTGAAATCGCAACTGGGGCAGGCATAATCGCCGAGATGAGAAAGATAAACGCCTTGATAATCCAGGGATGCGCCGCATTGGGGGCAATAGATGGAATCGACGGCGTGGGGAATTTCGCTGAGGTAGCGATCGGGTTCATTGAGGCCGAAATAGCGGACGGTTTGGGTGAGGTTTTGGCCGAGGAAGTTGAGGGTGGGATCGTCAGCGTTGAGGACGATGGTGGTGTCAGCGGGAAGGGGTGCGATCGCTTTTTGCCAGCGCAGGCTAATCGTATCAACTTCACCATAGCGATCCAGTTGATCGCGGAATAAATTTAACGCCAAAATATAGCGGGGGCGGCAGTCTTTTAACACCAGCGGCAGGATGTTTTCATCGACTTCGAGAATGGCGTAATCGCGATCGAGTGTGCCAAAGGCATCGGTATCGGCCAGGAGAGCGGTGATCAGGCCGTTGATCAGGTTGGCTCCGGTGGCGTTGTGGGTGACGCGCTTGCCTTGGTTTTCGAGGATGGTGCGCAGGAGGAGGGAGGTGGTGGTTTTGCCGTTGGTGCCGACGATTAAGACCACGCCGGATTTGACCTGCTCAAACAGTAAAGGGAGTAAGCGGGGATGGAGACGGCGGGCAATGGAACCGGGGAGCACACTGGCGGCTCCGAGCTTGAGTCCTTTGACGATCGCAGTAATGGTTTTCGCCGTTGCAACGGCTGTTCCTAAGCGCACTCGATCCAATAAATTCATTGTCTACTTCCATCCATCCTGAACGTCCCAAAACTTTACTATAAAAGGAAGTGAAAACAAGCGAATCGGAAACTGTGGCTAGTGCGATCGCGTCTGCACAGTAGAGATTGATGGTGAGGAGTGGTGATCATGATGATGTTGAAGCAATTACGAGATCCGAAACGGTGGGTGCGCCCGATGTTGCTGCTATCGGTGGGATTGCATGGGGCGATCCTGTGGTTGCCGATGCCGTCCTCCCCGACCCTCACGGCAGCCGAGCCGGAGATCGCCCCCGAAGATACGATTAAAATCACCCAACTCCCCGGCTTGGGCGATTTACCCCTCGCGCCCCAAGACGACTGGACTGCACCGATGCCACTGGAGACACAACCCGCTCGCTTGCCCGCAGCCCGTCCGGCGATCGCATCTCCCCCCAAGCCCCGCAATACGGCGGATGAAATCGTTGTGGATGAACGTGCCCTCGATAAGCGTCCCCGACCCCAACCCTCCCCAACCCCAGCCAACTCCACAACTCCACCCGAATCGACCCCCACAACCGAACCGACCCCGAACAACTCCACCCCAGAACCGGGCAAGCCGACGAATGAGCGGGGCGGCGGGAAAAGTGGGGGCGAGGATG
>CAZCWE010000038.1:14765-15599 GCA_964502285.1 uncultured Spirulina sp.
GCTCAGACGGTTGATCCCTTTGCCAATTTTCCGGTCTACGGTAAAGCCCTAGCGGGTTCGGTGAATCTGTTGCCGCCCCAGTACGATCGCGCCGCCATGAATACCCGTGATGCTCTGGCCACGGTGGGCGAGTTTTATCAGCAGGAAGTGCCAAAACGGGACTTCAACCCCTTAGAGGTGGTGAGCAGTGATCCAGCATTTCGAGTCTATAAAGTCTCAACGGCGAACGTTGCGCCCCGCTACCTGCATTTGATTTCCATTGATCAACAGACGATCATCATGCTGTTGTCCCAAGCCTTGCAGCCCACCGAAATCGCCCGGCTCAAGGATATCGAAAACCTTTCGCCCGAAGAGCGCCAATTTGAGCAACTCTTCGCCCAACTCTATACGGAAAAATCCATGTCTGATTTTGCCCTCACGGATGCGATCGCTAATCTGCCAACAAGGGTAGCCACCAAACTAGACCAACACTTAGCACGGGGCAAGGTGAATCAGCCCTTTCCCAGTACTGATCTACAGCAGCAGGTACAAGCAGACATTGAAAAACTAGGCGGGGCATTGATTCCCCAAGATGATCACACCTATATCGTGCAGTTACCGCAAAGTATGCGAACCGTTTACTTTGTCTCCCTCGATGGGGGGCGCTCAACGGGGATTATCACGACGAAATAGGGGGCTTCTGGGCTGCGTCTTTGATGGCATAATGGGGAGTGATGTTTTTTAAGATGAGCGCATAACTTGCTATGGATATCATGACGCTGGGTTGGGTTGGAGTCCTCTCTCTCTTTACATGGTCGATCGCGATGGTCGTCTGGGCGCGTAACGGATTCTAGA
>CAZCWE010000039.1:0-537 GCA_964502285.1 uncultured Spirulina sp.
TCCGGCGAGCGATCGCAACGCCACCAATCGCAACGCCACCAATCGCCCCAACCTCCCCCCCATCCCCACCAGTCGCCTCGCCCCACCCCCCACCTACGAAAACTACGCCGCCATTCCCGACCTTCCCTTAACCGCATCGGACTCCCAATCCCCAACCCCCCCACCCCCTCAAACCGACTACGAAACCATCACCCCCACCCCCCAACCCGATCAACGCTTCAACCTCAGCCAAAGCATCGTCCGCCACTCTCGTCTGTTTGAAAAACCGATTTCGCTAGGGATGCTTGCGATCGGCAAAGCCGAAGGAAACTATCGCGTCTTCGTCGAAGGCAATAAACTCTACGTCGAACAAACCCCCCTCTATTTCGGCCACACCGACCCCGGCAATCTTTCCTGGGGCGAGCGCGTCACCAACTCGGCGATCGAGAGTCATGTGTATGCATGGGACGCGAATCGGACGAAGCGGGCATGTCGGTGGTCGAGCGGCTAACGGTGACGGTCACGCAGGCCGCGGTCATGCTCGGAATCTCGCGGACG
>CAZCWE010000039.1:547-15568 GCA_964502285.1 uncultured Spirulina sp.
CTGTAGTGACCAAGGCCGCAGCGGCGGCAACATCGCCACCGCCGAACAGATGTGCAGCCAACGCGCTGTCGATCGCCTCCCGACGAATCTCCAAGATCTCTACAATGCGGGCATCAACCCCGATGAAGATATCGAAGCCGTCATTAATACGGCGGATCTTTATAACCAAGCCAGCCCAGTCCATTCGCGGGTCTTCCCCCAAGCGTTAATCATGGCGTATCAGGGGGGCTTGCAAGGTGTTGAAGCGATGGCCTGGGCGCGGACAGCGGCGTTTTATCTCAATGGCAATAATGCCCTCGATCTCCAAGGGGGACGCAATCGCGCCTCTGGGCTGCTGGGCATCTGTGCGCGAGAACGGCGACCCGTCACAGAATGGGAATGTGTCTATGGCGATCAGTTGCGGCGATCCAAAGCGATCGCATCTGTCCTAGAGCAATATTTCCAAGTCTACGGCTCTTAAAATCCCCTCTCCTCCCCAGCAATATCATGGGAGAGGGAGCAAGATTTGCGATGGAGACCGATCATGATTGCACAGATTCAAACGTCTCGGATGACGGTAGCGGAGTATCTCGCGTGGGAAGCCGAGCAACCGATTAAGCATGAATACATTAACGGGACAGTTTATAGAAAAACAGAGGTGACATTACCTCATAATGATGTTGCTTTAAATGTGTGTGGCTTACTCCGCGCTCATAGTCGTGAAAAAGGTTGCCGCGTTAATGTTTCGGATGTGAAGGTGCGAGTGTCTGAACAGGGGCCGTATTTTTATCCGGATGTGGTGGTGAGTTGTGATGAGCGCGATCGCACTGCCATGAATGCAATTCTTTACCCTCAGTTAATCGTTGAAGTGCTGTCCCCCAGTACCGGAGCTTTTGATTATGGCCAAAAGTTCCAGTTTTATCGCCAAAGTTCCACCCTTGAAGAATACGTCTTAATCGATGCTACCCAAATCAGAATTGATCGGTATCCCAAAAATGCAGCGGGCAAGTGGGAGTTAACCTCTTATCCTGAAAACGGGGAAGATTTAGCGGGTTGCCAATTAGAGTTAAGCAGCCTCGATTTTCGCTGTGCGTTGGGGTTAATTTATGAAGATGTGGCATTGAGTAGCGATCCAAATATGGGCATCGAATAAGTATCAGGTTTCTGGGGCTGGGGTGATCAATTGAAAACGCACCTTACAGGATCAGTGATCACTATAAGGTGAAAGTTCGTTTGATAAAGTCATTAAAAGATCTTGTGATATCTTCAACATACACTTCAATTAATTCCATTGTGTTTAAATCACCCTTTTTCATATATATAGTATTGATTGTGGGATAGTCCAAACCAATTAAGCAATAGCTTTCTGCTACGGTTAAATGATGTGCAAATGAATTTCTTAAATCCGTGATTATTTCAAAAAAATCAGGATCTTCATCTTTCATGGATTGCAGGTAGTCTCTGGTCTTTCCCGCAGGTAGCCTTGATACTTCATTCACGGATTGAATGCGAACAATTTTGGATTTTTGAAATTCACTTGACTCTCGTTCTAACTCAAGCCACTCATTAATAAAAATGTCATCAATAAATCGCTTAATTTGAATTACCAAATCTTCAGATAAGATTTTCATGTAGTGGAATTGTTCTATGCTGTATCCATTCATTCTTTGAGCATACATATCTGAAATTTCTTTTGCTCGAATATTCAAGTAATGTAATCTTCCTGAAAGAGACATTGATATAGTGACAGGAGCAATAACGCGAGGAATACCTCTGTATTTGAAATGACGAAATGGTGATATTTGTGTAATGCTCAGATCCCCTGTCAGTGTGTGTCTTAACCGTATAAGTCGTCTTGTCTCATGAGGTCGCCAAAAATCATTTGGTTGCATTACCCACTGATTTCTATCTACATCAAATACTGCGATTTCGTCATCATCAATAGCTTTTGATGGAGGCTCCAAGAATGTGGAGCAGGCAGGCAGCATTGGTTTTCCTTCAATCGGATCTAACCTCGCGATACTATCGCCGATATAAAAGTTATCATGCTTATCATAATTATAAACAAAGATGCGATCAGTCATATAAATTATGATTATGAGCTTACTGTCTGACTTTGAATTGTATGAGTTTCACGTTGCTGCCTAATTTGGCGCGTCGCAGCGACTAGCGCCGATTGAGTTCGCTCAAAATTTTGATTCCATTGTTGTTCATCTTGTAAGTCCGCAATGTAGTCCTGCAAATGTTGGAGAACTTGAGTTTGAGTGGCATCGGGTAAGGATTCAACAAGATTAACAAGCTGTTGAATGGTGGGGGAGGCCATGGTTAACGCTCCAGTCTGGGGGGATCGTGTCCATTTTAACGACGACCAGTGACGAAATGGGAATGCGTTGATGGGGATCAACTACGGCGATCGCAAGCGATCGCACTCAGCCCAGAGCAATATTTCCTAACTCTACAGCTCTGAATCCGCTCTAATCCCAAGCGATACCATGGGGAAGAGATACGCTTTGCTGTTCATAGAGACTGAAATTCTGATTACCCAGAGTCAATTGTCTCGGATGACGATGAGTGTTCGTGGCGTTGCTCCCGAAATGTGTTGACCCTTTTTCCTGCTACCGGTGCAACCCACCTGTTGGGAAATGGACGATCGCCTAATGGAGTGTAGAGCGTGGCGGGGTGGGGAGCGCGATCGCGGCATGAGGATCAATACGGTACGGATGGGACAGCTTTCAGGCAATCAGTGCGATCGCAGAAACCTTGACGGCGTTCAGATTGATTGCACCCAGGTTATTAACGCTGAGTGCAGGGAGGACGGGATACGTTCAACATCAGTGCAGATGACTAAATTGGTTGAGAGCGATCCTGACAGTGTCTTGTCGTCATAGAAACCAGAGTTCAGGACTGCTTGCTAGTGTCGTATAGCGATTCCCAACTGAATTTATGAGCGAGCAAGAAGCTTAAGTCTCTTGTTACTTGGCGTTCTTGATTTACGAAGGATCGCTAGAGATAGACAGTCTTATTCCATGCCATTCGAGGTGGGGGGGGTAATGGCTTCTGAATTTTGCTAACCTTTCAGAAAAGTTTGGTTAATGTTGTGGTGATGGCTATCAAACCGACTTCCCCTGTCTGATTGTCCTGTATTAAAATTCGTCCCATGCTATCTGAGTTTCCGCATATTTCCTGTTCCGTGGCTCAATATTTTGAGCAGCTTGTGCAAAAACAACCCGATCATATTGCACTCAAAATTCGTGATAGGACGTTAACCTATCAGGAACTCAATCAACGGGCGAATCAATTTGCTCGTTGGATTTTGCAACATCAGGGAGATCAAGATATTCCTTCGATCGCCCTCTTTTTTGGTCAAGGCATTGATTTTGTTATTGCAATTTTGGGGGTCTTAAAGCTGGGTAAAACCTACATTCCCATTGATCCGGCATTACCTATCGAACGCAATCGCTACATTGTGCAAAATTCTCAGGCAAGCTTGGTCGTCACGCCGCAAACCTGGTACGCCACCGCTCAAGCACTGTGCGATCGCACCATCACCCTTCTCAACTATGACGAGTGCGATCGCACTCGTTCTGACACCAACCTCGATCGTGACATTTCCCCCGACGCTCCCGCTTACATCATCTACACCAGCGGTTCCACCGGGCAGCCCAAAGGTGTCCTACAAAACAACCGCAACCTCCTCCACAACGCCCTCACGCAAATCCAATATCTCCAGATTGGGGAGGGCGATCGCATGCCCGTTTTGCATTCCTGTAGCGTGATGGGGGCTGTCCGTGCGCTGTTCAATGGTTTACTGAGCGGTGCGACGCTGTACCCTTTTGATGTCAAGCGCCACGGACTCGTTAAACTGCGGGAACTGCTGCAAACCGAACAGATTACGATCATTCACGGTGTGTCTACGCTCCTGCGTCACTTTAGCCACACCCTCACCCCCGCCGATCAATTCCCGGCGCTCCGCCTCGTGATCTTTGGTGGTGAAGGGGCGACCCGCAAAGACCTCGAATGGTGCCAACGTCAATTTTCATCGCGCTGTGCTGTGGTCAGTGGCCTAGGGACGACAGAAACAGGGACAGTGTGTCTGAATGTGTTGGGCCATAAGGCTCGCGTCACAACGGCCGCATTACCGATTGGAACGCCGGTGCATGGCATGGAGGTGAAGCTCCTCAACCCTCAGGGCGAGGAGGTGCAGCCCGGTGAGGTGGGTGAGATTGTTGTCCGGAGTCAGTATCTGGCGCTCGGATATTTTCAAAACCCAGAGCGTACCCAAGCCGTGTTCATTCCCGACCCCACCGATCCGCAATATTGCCTGTATTACACGGGGGATTTGGGGCAATGGTCACCCGATGGGACGTTAACCCATCAGGGTCGCAAAGATTTTCAGGTGAAAGTGCGGGGGTTTCGGGTTGAATTAGGAGACATTGAAACGAGTTTGCTGGATCATGACAATGTGAAGGAGGCGATCGCCACGGGCCAACTCAACGCCAACGATGAAATGACCCTCGCTGCCTACATCGTGCCCAAGCACGCCCCCGCCCCCTCAGTCCCTGAGCTGAAGCAATTTCTCGCCACCAAGATCCCAAGTTACATGATCCCTGAGCACATCATGGAGCTTGTCGCTTTTCCCTTGACCGCCAATGGCAAAGTGAATCGTAAAGCCCTGATCGCGCAGAATCCCGTGAGCGCCGCTGCCCCCGAACCTGAGGAATTTCGTGTCCCGATTGAGCCCCTACGCCAAACATTAACCAAAATTATGCAAGCGGTGTTGAATCGGCACCGGGTCGGCCTTGAGGATGACTTTTTTGAGCTGGGGGGGAATTCCCTCCTCGCCATTGAATTCTTGGCACGCATTGAAACAACTTTAGGGAAAACCCTCCCCTTAGCGACTTTTTTAGCTGCCCCAACTATTGAGCAACTGGCCCAAACCCTGCAAAACTCTGACTGGATTGCTCCCTGGCATTCCCTCGTCCCCATCCAAAAAACGGGCACGAAACCACCGCTATTTTGTGTCCATGGGGGCGGCTTTAATATCCTCGTCTACCGTACTCTGGCGGTGAATTTGGGGACGGATCAGCCGGTGTATGGCCTCCAAGCTCAGGGGCTAGATGGCAAAACCACGCCCCACAGCGAGATTGAACAGATGGCAGTGGACTATATTCACCATATCCGCACGCTGCAACCCGAAGGCCCGTACTACATCGCTGGGCTCTCCTATGGGGGGACGATCGCCCTCGAAATGGCCCAACAGTTAACCGCCGCCCAGCAGCAGGTTGCTCTGCTTGCCCTGTTCGATTCGTCTACGCCCGAAGCACGACGCAAACTCGCCCCGACTCCGCGCTTCTTCTCCAGCGTCGGGTATGTTTGTCGCTACTCTCTACCCCGCTGGCTCCAGAAGCAGCTCCGCCGCCGTGGGCAGACATCACCCGCCCCCACTCTGCCCCAGCCTGAAGCGACCGAAGCTACCGCCTCTTCTCCCTCGTCATCGCGCCGGTCTACGGCTGTTTCCTCCTCGAAACGGGAGCGTTTTAGTCACTGGGTCTTGACGCGATCGCCGTGGAGTTTTTTAACGAAAAAATCGGAGGCAGAGGGGCTACGAGGGCAGGCCGCCGACGCAGTCCAGCATCTCGAACAGTTTCACCAAATCGCTCAGGAAAAATATCAACTCCGTCCCTATCCGGGAAAAATCACGGTGTTTATGGCGACGGAGCGGCCGCCCGGATTCTGGGAGGCGGCGGATTTGGGTTGGGGGGCGATCGCCCAACAGGGTGTCACCTGCTACCCTGTGCCTGGAGATCACACCTCCATCATGAGATCACCACACCTTGCCAACCAGTTACGCCATTGCCTGGAGCAGGCTCGCACCCAAACGGAATGGTGAGCAGAAAGGTGCAAAGCACCTTAGGGGCTAAAAATGGAATCGGCACTGTCGCCAATTTCCCGGAAGAAGAGCAGAAAGCCTAAGATATCCCGGAAGGGGCGCGTGAACACATTGAGGGCGTTGCTGACTTTGGCAATCAGCGATCGCCCAATCACGATCACATCCTCATCCTGAAGCGGCACATCCTGAGAGAGATCCCCCATCAGGGCTTGACGACCGTTGAGCATTTGGGATACGGGCCGCCCCTGTTCGGGGTCAAAGCGGATCAGGGCAATGGAGCTTAAATTGGCATCCGTGGCATTGGGGGAAATTTGCGTCAGGGCATCGAGGAAGGTGCTGCCGTTGGGCAGTTGGATCGCGCCGAGACCCTGGCCCGCGTAGTTGAGGATGCGCACAGTGATCGCGGCTTGGGCCAGGTTAGACCGGGCGGCGAGGCGGCGATCGTAGGTTTGCTCTGCCCCCACATCCAGCCGCGACACCACGATCGCATCCCCTTCGAGCAAAAACATCGCGGGCAGCGGCTGGCCCCCCTGGAGTGGCGTGATTAAATCCATGGTTTGCTCGATCACCGTACCATCCATCAGGGTGCGGCGCACAATCACCGATCGCAAATCCGCCTGCGTCGTACTCCCCCCCGCCCGAAACAGCGCATCAAACGGATTCGACCCCGGCGGTAATTCATAAAATCCCGGCTCTACCACTTCCCCCGTCACCGTCACCAAGGCCGGGCGCGGAAAATTGAGGGTCAAAATTACCTCCGGGGGTTGTTGGAGATAGCGATTCCCCAGTTCATAACTCAACAGGGTTTGGGCTTCGTCAATCGTCATCCCCCGCAGGGACATCATCCCTAAAATCGGAATCACAACCTGACCCTCCAAATCCACCTCCACTTGGGTATTAAATTCGGGAAACCCCGTCACCGTCACCGCCAGCACATCCCCAATCCCGATGCGGTAGCGGTTGAATTCGTTGCTGGGCACGTCTCGGTAGGGGGGGGGATCGTAGCCCGTGGGGGGGATGGCGGTGTCGGGGCCAAAGGTGGGCGGTGGGGCCGGAGAGAGGGGCGCGGGCAGGGGGTCGGGGTCATTAAATGTCGGGTCAGGTTCGTTAAACCCAGGATCAGGCTGGTTAAATGTAGGATAGGGCTGATTAAAAACAGGATCAGGCTCGTTAAACCGAGGGTCAGGCCGATTAAAAACAGGGTCGGGGGCTTCGAGGGGGATGGGCGTGGGCCGGTCTTGCCGATTGGGGTCGAGGGTGTCGGGCCAGTTCTCAAGCTCGATGGGGGATAGGGGCGGAGGGAGAATGGGAATCTCAACAGCGTCGGGGTCGGGTTCCACTTTGGGGGCTTTGTCGGGGGTGGCGGGATCGACTTGGGCCCAGAGGGGCGGGGTGAACAGCATCGAGCCGGTGGCAGCGGTGAAGAGACTGGCTACGAGGGTGGGGGTGATGGGATGGGTGAAGAGCCGGTGCATTGCCATGGTGACGTTGAGCACAAATGAGCGAGAATTACGGCCATTGTAGGCTTCGGGTTTCGCGATCGCCTATGGATGCACAACAGAAACCCACCCCGCGCTCCGCGCACTCCTCCTTGGAGGGGAAGATGTTGAAAATCTTCTCTAGGGCTGCTGCTTATACATAACGTTCCAAATGTTGGCCTTAAGTTGCGATCGATCCCCCTAAATCCCCCTTTTTAAGGGGGACTTTTTCCGGTTCCCCTGAGGAGGAAATGACGTTAACACTCTTCTCTAGGGCTGCTGCTTATACATAACGTTCCAAATGTTGGCCTTCAGTTGCGATCGATCCCCCTAAATCCCCCTTTTTAAGGGGGACTTTTTCCGGTTCCCCCCTTCAAAAAGGGGGGCTAGGGGGGATTGAAGGGGGGTTAGCGGGCGAGTTGAGCGCGGATCGCTTCGACCCGTTGACGGTTCACGCCGAGGTCGGATTTACCGAGGCGAGAGGCGGAGCGGACTTGGATCACGTTGGCGGCGCGATCGCAGCAAAATTCCACATCATCCACAAAGCCCATCAACTTACTCTGAAACTCCGCGTAGAGATAATCGTCGGTGGCTTCAACGATGGTGGTGCGTTCCATCCCTTCGACAACAGCGCGGAGATCCGCGATCGCCACCAACGGCAACGGGTCGATTTTCTCCCCTGGTTTTTCGCTCTGACTACAAACACAATTAGGCGTACCGGGGCAAGGCGTTAATTTCCCATCCCGCACCCCTAGATTTTTCGGACGTTGACCAGCAAACATAAAATCTTCTCACAATTGAATCACTGTTTATTGTAGAAGCGGAGACGGCTCGATATACTGCGAAAACAGTCAGGAGTGCATTGCGTAGAGAATTCACTGCCAAAATCACCTAGCCACCATTGCCGTAAGTTCATGACCAACGCCACCACTCTTTTCGATCACTCCGCCACGACCACCGCAATCCGCTTGCACTACCACGTCGCCATGCCCCAGCCCGCCACGCACCTGTTTGAGGTGACATTGACGGTGTCCCAGTGGTCAGCCTCGACGTTGACCTGGGCGATGCCGGTCTGGACTCCTGGCTCATACCTAGTGCGGGAATATGCGCGGCATGTGCAAGAGGTGACGGTGACCGATGAGCGATCGCAGGCCCTGCCGTGGCGCAAAGTGAGCAAAAATCAGTGGGACATTGACTGCCCCGAAAGTCAGGAAATCACGATGCGTTACCGCGTCTATGCCAATGAACTAACGGTGCGCACCAACCACCTCGACGCGACCCACGGCTATTTCAACGGAGCGGCACTGTTCTGCTACATTCCCGGCCATGAAGACTGCCCGATCACCGTCACGATCGCCCCCCCCGCCCCAGATTGGACTGTCTTCACCGCCTTGGCTGCGATTGAACCCAACACCTTCCAGGCTGCGGATTTTGACACCCTCGTGGATAGCCCCTTTGAAATTGGCCCCGCGACAATCTACGCCTTTGAAGCCGGAGGCAAGCCCCATCAATGGGTGATTTGGGGGGATGGCAATTACGATCGCGCCGCCCTGATTCGGGATACCCAGGCGATCATTGGCACCGAGGCGAAAATCTTCGGCGGCCTGCCCTACGATCGCTACACATTTTTATTGCATCTCACGGCGAATAACTTTGGCGGCTTGGAGCATAAGGACTGCTGTTCGTTGATCTATTCGCGCTTTGGCCTGCGCGATCGCGAAAAATATTACCGCTTCATTCAACTCGTCGCCCACGAATTTTTCCACCTCTGGAATGTGAAACGCATCCGCCCCAAAGCCCTCGAAACCTTCGACTACAGCCAAGAAAACTACACCCCCTCCCTGTGGTTCTGCGAAGGGGTCACCAGCTATTACGATCTCCTCATCCCCCACTGGGCGGGCATTTACGGGCTAGACACCTACCTCGAAAGCCTGAGCCGAGATCTGACCCGCTACTTCCTCACCCCCGGTCGCAATGTGCAACCCCTGAGCGAGTCGAGTTTTGATGCCTGGATTAAGCTCTATCGCCGCGATGCCAATAGTGATAATTCGCAAATGTCCTATTACCTGAAGGGGCAATTGGTGTCGATGCTGCTGGATTTGCAGATTCGGGCTAAGTTTGAAAATCAGCGATCGCTCAATGATGTGCTGCGGCAACTGTGGGCGCAGTTCGGCCAACCGGAACGGGGCTACACCCCAGCGCAACTGTTGGCGGTGTTGGAATCTGTGGCGGGGGAGGATTTAAGCGAATTTTGTGATCGCTACCTCCACGGCCTAGAGGATCTCTACGCTCCCCTCACCGCCGCCCTTGACCCCTTCGGATTAATCCTCAAGCCTGTCCCCGGCAAAACCCCCAATCTCGGCATCAAGGTCAAAGCCGAAGCCGGAACAACCCAAATCGCTTTCGTCGCTGCCGATGGCCCCGCCTGTGAAACGAATCTCGATGCGGGCGATGAACTCCTCGCCCTCGACGGTTGGCGCGTCACCGCCGACCAATTCGAGACCCGATTACAAGACTATCAAGCGGGCGATCGCGTCACCCTCAGCGTCTTCCACCAAGACCAACTCTGTCACCATCCCATCACCCTCGGCGACCCCTTACCCACCGCCTACCGCCTCACCCAGTGCAAATCCCCCACCCCCGCCCAAAAAGCCCTCCTCGCGGGCTGGCTCACCCTCTGAGGGGGAATCTGTACCGTTCATTGGGGGACGAGTTCCCCCCAAAAGGCTTTGGCTAGGATGGTATAACTTCTGCCAAAAAATCAATTTGACTCCATGCCCAAACATCGGGAATTACTTGGATATTTCCTGGCTGTGGGATGAGAGTTTGCAGCGGGCGGAAGACTGACCGAGTTGTCTACCCGTCAGGAAGTCGGTCGTTCGGCCCGCTAGACTGGGAATCCCCACGCCTTCAGGCTGGGGAGGATGTCAACCGACCCCCTTCCCCCTAGAACTGGCTGCCGCTGAATTAGTGGAGCTGCTCGGCTCTCTTCTCCTCTCTCAAGATACCTACCCACGTAGGGTTGCCTCTCGCTGTCCCCTTCATCCGCCAAGAACTCAAGTTCTTGGCTCATCGCTCAAACCCGTTAAAACGGGTTCTGGCCTTTTCGGTCACAGTGGGCGTTAGCCGACTTTTGCGATGAGCCTGGGGTTTTAACCCCAGGTGGGGCTTGAACGTTATGTATAAGCGGTAGCTTTTTGAAGGGGGGAACCGGAAAAAGTCCCCCTTAAAAAGGGGGATGTAGGGGGATCGATCGCAACTTAGGCCAACACTTGAACGTTGTGTATAAGCGGTAGCTCAAGATACAAGGGGCTGGGGGATGAGGGCGCAAAACTGAGATATTTGTCAAAGTGGGATGCACCCAAACGCTGAGGGTGATTGGCAGCCATCCCTGCCCTAGAGAGTCATGATGCTGGCGGTTTCGGGATCGTATTGAAACTGATCGAGCGTGCCCGCCTGGATTTTTGCGATCGCTGTTTCGATCGCCCCCAACGGCACAAAAAACCACTCACGCGGCTGCACAGGCAACCCAAACCGATCCATCAATTCCACATCTAACCGCGCCCCGTCAAAAAACTTGTGGAGGAGGGTTTCGAGTTTTTTCGGGTTGATGTTGGCGAGTTGAAAGGTGGTGACGATTTCGACCTCGGCGAGGAGATAGGTGGGGTCTTTGGCTGCATTGGCGATCCGCTGGTTCACATCCCCGGTGGTCATGCCGATTTTGTGGATCAGTGCGCGATGTTCTGCGATGAAGGGATGATCGGATTGACTCCGCAACACATAGACCTGGCCGGTGTGCCGATCGGTGTTGGTCACCTCTTGGGCGGCGAAGAGGGGGCCAAAGCTGCTGGCGAGTTCGGTGATGCGGCGACTGGTGCGATCGCGGTTCAAGGCCCGTTGCAGCGATCGCAATAAGAGATTGCTCTCTGTTCCGTTGTCATAAATGACCCGCAATTCTGCATTGGGGCGGCCATAGTCACTGATGAAAAACTCCCCCATCGCCGCCACCAGCACCATTTGCCCGTCAAGAATAAACAAATTTCCGGCATGGATGGCGGCATTATCTTGATATTTCAGGGTGTGACGCGCCCCGGTTTTTAAGTTCTCCTTGACCTGCTGGAAGAGGGGTTTAAATTGCTTGAAGTCTTGGCAAGGGGTGCGCTGGGCGATTTCCTCGGCGGCCTTGATTTCTTGGCGCGAACGCACATGGGTCAGTTGCGTCACATCATCCGCCCCCGCCACGCCCAAGGCTGCGAGTAACGCCTGATCATCAAGCTCCGGGGCTGGGTCTGGGTCAATCCCCTCAAGATCAGGCGTTGCGGTGAGTAGGCCCCGCGAGTCCAGCGGTTCTAAGAGAGTGCGGCAATCCTCCAAGCTGCGCAAGCGATCAAGACGAACCGCATAGAGACGCTCGAAAATATCGCGATCATCACCATGCTGTGGTAACCGTCCCTGCTCCTCTACAAACCGCTCAATCTCCTCAAACCCGGCAATAATCCGCTCCTCACGGGGCGAATACTGCACCGGAGCCGGAACTGTCAAATCAATCCCCAATGCGCCGAGGAGTTCGCGATCGCTGTCGGTCGTTTGCTTAACCATCATTGTCCTCCTTCACTTTGCGCTGTAAAAAAGCAACCCCTTCAGCCATGTGTCGCTCCCAAGGGTCTGCCGCCGTGAGGGAGGGCAACCGGCCCCGCTCCTTTTTAAACTGGACAGCCCGGTGAGCCAAGTCCCGCGCCTCATCCATACTGAGGCTCAAGCGTTTAGCCGTAATCACCGCTGCAATTTGCTGAAGCCGTTCTTCATTCATGGCCTTGGCAAGGATGGCGTAGGCTGTTCCGAAGGGATTGATGCGATCAATTAGATCCATATCAAGCTCTGTCACTGAGAGGGCGAACCGCTTCACCCCATCGATCAGGGCGGTGTTTTTCGTGGGTTCGTCCCTCTCCCCCGGCTTCTCTTCCAAGGAGGGCGAGGGGGGCAGGTTGTAGGTTCCTCCGGTTTCACTGAAGAGGTATTTTTTGCCCTGTTGAACGAGGTTAAACGCCGCGATCGCATGTTGTCGCACCGCCTCTTGATCCTCCGGTTCGATATTGGGATATTTCTCCTGAATAATCTTCCCCATCCGCACATTGGTGATCTCTTCCGGCACGAGTTCGGCATCAAACAAACCCCGCTCAATCGAGGGCTTATCCTGCACTAATGCCGTCGTGAGTTCGAGTAAATCTTCGGAGCAAATCCGCCGCGCTTCGGGGCTTTTCGGTTCTGCGAGGCCTTTGATTTCCAGTTGCACCTGGCCCGTCTGCGAATTCACCCCCACATTACAGCCCGTCGGATCATAGCCCTCTGGCCCATAGTCATAGCCCGCCGTTGGTTGGTTGTCGGGGCGTTTGGGGCGAAACTCAAAACGGGCCGCTAGGACTTGTTCCATCAGCAAACTGGCAGCGATCGCCTTTAACATATCATTCACCGCCTCCGTCACCACTTCGCTGGCCGCATCGGGTTCCGCGATCAGGTTAGAAAACCGGGCGCGGGTCTTGCCGGGTGCGTCGCGGGTGGCGCGGCCAATAATCTGGACAATCTCCGTCAAGCTCGACCGATACCCCACCGTCAGCGCGTGTTCACACCAAATCCAATCAAACCCCTCCTTGGCCATCCCCAAGGCGATAATCATATCCACACGATCGCGGTTGTTTTTGTGAGTGGGGTCTTTGAGGGCGGTAATGACGCGATCGCGCTTGGTGGGCTCATCATCTACCAAATCCGCCACCTTCAGCACCGTCCCGTCGGGCGTGCGAATGAGCTGAAACCCCGTTTCTGGGTCAGTGCCTTGCCATTCGCCGAGGGTGTCGAGAATATGCTCTACTTCGCGGATTTTGTCCTTGGTACTTTCGCGAGAATTAACGTTAGGAATATGAATAATCGTCTTCTCTTTGGGGTTCAAGACCCGCATGATTTCGCTGGCATAATTCCCCGCGTAGAAATAGTAGCCGATGTCTAACTGTTTGAGGTATTGGTAGCCGTTGAGTTGTTCGTAATAGGTGTAGGTGGAGGTTTCAAAGCGGCGCTCATCGTCAGGGTGTAGCACCGCTTCGGCATCGCCGCGAAAATAGGAGCCGGTCATGGCGATAATATGGGTGCGATCGCGGGCCATCAGTTGGCGAATATGTTCCCCTAATTTATTATCAGGATTCGCGGAAACATGGTGAAATTCATCCACCGCAATTAGGCGATCGTCAAAAACTTCGATGCCGAACCGTTCCACCGCAAACCGAAAGGTGGCATGGGTACAAATCAAAATCTGATCATCACTATTCAGAAAGGTTTGCACCGCCTGAACTTTGCCGCCGTCGGTTCCGGGAGCATCGCAGAGATTCCAACGCGGCGCAACCGTCCAATCCGCAAAAAAGCCAAAGTTTGACAGGGGTTCGTTATGAAAACTAGAACCAATCGACTTTTCTGGCACAGCCACGATCGCCTGTTTTAACCCTTGATTTTCGAGTTTATCGAGGGCAATGAACATCAGGGCGCGACTTTTACCGGAGGCGGGGGGCGACTTAATCAATAAATATTGTTCGCCCCGTTTGTTGTAGGCGCGTTCTTGCATGGGGCGCATCCCCAGTTCATTGGCTTGGGTGGATTGGCCATTGTGGGCATAGGTGACGGAAACGGCGGGAACAGAGACAGGTTTGTTCATCGGTACTGTTTGGCTAAAGCTGGTTTAAACTTCAAAGTCTGTTAAATCTAGGCTGAGGGATGTTTCAACAGTCTGCCGATCAACGGCGCAAAATTGGAGGCCGGTTATGCTTTCGGCTCAATGGTTTCTTCGGAAAAGTCAATGCCCCGATAGATTTGCTCAATGGGAAAGCTAAGGTTGATGGATTGCAGTTCCACGGGATCACCGGCTCGATAGTTGATAATTTTCCATCGTTCGGTTTCGGTTTTATGATAGAGATCGATCGCAATTTCTTGAGAATTGACTAACACATAATCTTGCAATTGTGGATTTTGACGATACCGAAAGAATTTATTACCCCGATCATCGGCTTCGGTACGTTTAGATAAGACCTCAACAATTAAGCAAGGATAGGTAATAGAGTGGGCTGTTGTTTGATCCCTAGTATCACCGCTAACGCTGGCATCGGGATAGGTGTAGTCTTGGCTTCCGGCGAGATTAACCCGGCAATCGGAGTTAAAGACTCGACAATGACTGTCGGATAGGTGGTTATCGAGGAGGGCGGCTACTTTGAGGCTAATCCGACTATGATTTTGAGTGCCGCCACTCATGGCATAGACTTCGCCATTGATGTATTCGTGGCGATGGAGTTGTTGCTCTTCCCACGCAAAGTATTCAGTGGGGGTTAATTTTGGGGGGTTTTTTGGAGTTGCAACCATTGTGTGTTTCTCCGATGAAGCTGTGTTAATTCTAGCTTTTAGTTTAGGGGATGGTATCATGACACATCTTGATCTGTGTATTATTCAAAATCTCTTGTCTCTGGTTTACTGGTCATTGTGTGATGGTAGAAGCGGCGTAATGTATTCCAACAATTTAGGAATGTTATTTTTTACGACTACCCAGACTAAATCAAGATTGACTTCATCATAATCATGAACTAGCCGATCGCGCATTCCTGCAATTCTTCTCCACTCGATGCTTGTATGTTGCTGGCGAAA
>CAZCWE010000040.1:0-4984 GCA_964502285.1 uncultured Spirulina sp.
CTCAGCCCTCGGTTTTGGCAAGCTCAGCCCTCGGTTTTGGCAAGCTCAGCCCTCGATTTTTCGGGGGTGTTCAGACGATCGCGCCCTCTCAACCCCGGCCACTTCCGAGAGGATATAGAGGGGGCGGCCTTTGACTTCTTCATAGATGCGGCCGATGTATTCACCGAGGATGCCGATGCTGACTAATTGCACCGCACCGAGGAAGAACACCGCGATCATGATCGCAGCGATACCAACGAGGGGATTGCCTGCGCCAAAAAAACGCCAATAGAAGACAAGCCCGGCCATCAGTAAAGAAAACAAACCCGCGAGCAGTCCGGTATAGGTGGCAAGACGGAGAGGAACGCGAGAAAAAGAGACGAGGCCATTGAGGGCGAGGGAAAAGGATTTGCGGAAGGTGTATTTGCGATCGCCCGCAAACCGGGAATCCCGCTCAAATTGTACCGCCGTTTGTTTAAACCCAATCCAGGCCCGCAGGCCGCGCAGATAGCGATTGCGCTCCGGCATCGCGTTGAACACATCCACCACTTGGCGATCCATCAGGCAAAAATCGCCGGTATCTGTGGGAATATCCACATCGGCAAGACGTTTTAAAAGTCGGTAAAACACGTAGGCGTAGAAGCGTTTGAGCCAATGTTCTTGATGGCGTTTGAGACGCTGGGCGTAGACGACTTGATAGCCTGCCCGCCATTGCTCGATCATCTCTAACACCAGTTCCGGCGGATCTTGAAGGTCGCCATCGAGGACGGTGATCACATCGCCGCTCACATGGTTTAATCCTGCTGTTACCGCTAACTGATGGCCGAAATTTCGCGCAAAGCTGAGGTAACAAAAGCGGGGGTCTTGGGTGTGGGCTTGGCGGAGCAGGGGAAGGGTGCGATCGCTACTGCCATCATCCACAAAGAGAAATTCACAAGGCGCATCGAGGTGCGTGGCGAGTTCTGTCAGCCGTCGGACGAGTTCCGGTAATGTGCTCTCTTCGTTGTAAACCGGGATGATGAAAGAGTAGTGCATCGAACGAATGACAAGAGAACCTTAAGCCGAAAGACGATAGAGGGGGCGCAAGGCAATTCTAAGGCCGATTAGGAGCGCGATCGCACCGGCACTATAAAACACCGAGGTTAACCCCAGACCATTCCAAATCGGGCCCAACAGCAGCGGCGAGAGAAATTGACCGAGGGAATTGGCCCCCGTCCCCACCGCTAACACCGTGGCGCGCACCTCTTCGGGGGCTAAACCCGCCAGCAGATCGTAAATATTGGGAATGGTAATCCCGAAGCCCATGCCGAAGAGAACAGCCGCAGGGACGATCCATTGCAGTTGATTGAGCAGGGGAATTGTAAGCAGGGTGAAGGCCATGGTGATGAAGCCGATGGCGATCGTGCGTTGGGTTCCGAAACGGCGGGCCAACCGACTGGCGGCAAAGGCGGACATCAGGGCCGCGCCGATCGCCCGAATCCCCAGCACTGACCCATTGAGAGCAGGCCCCGCGTCAATGATTTCCTTGAGGTAGAGGGGGGTGTAGATGACGACGGTATAGACGATCGCGGCCGCTGCTGCGATCGTGCCGTAGAGCGTCAGGGTGCTGGGGCGGCGCAGGGTTTGGAAGAGGAGTTCGTTTTGATTGAGGTTAATCAAACCGCTGCCGCGTTTTTCTGGTTCGCGGATCATCAAGATGGCGAGGAGGGCGGTGGGGAGACCAAACCCGTAGAGATAGAAGGCGTAACGCCATTCGGTGGCCCCGACCCAGCCGCCGAAGATGGGGATGATGATGCTGGCGATGGTCATGGCGCTGGTGGCGTAGCCAAGCATCCGCGATCGCTCCGCCCCTTCAAAAATCGTGCTCAACAGGCCAATGCTGGCCGCTGCGATCGCTGCACTGCTGATCCCCAAACACACCCGCGCCAACAGCAACAGGGGCAGGGTGTTCATCCAGGCCCCCGCCACCCCGAACAGGGTATAGAGCAAGAGTGCCGGGAGCAACACCCGCCGCTTCCCGATCCGGTCTGCCAAGAGACCAAACAGAGGCGTGAAGAGGGCGATCGCCAGGGCGTGAATACTCACTAAGGTTCCCGCCCACTGGGGCGAGAGAGACAATTCTTGCACCATCTCCGGCAGCACGGGGGACACCACACCACCGGTCATCGTCGTTAAACACCCCGCCGCAATCAACACATACACTTGCCAGCGGTGGGATTGATGGGGGGGTTTAGGAGAGGGCGGAGACGGAGCGGTAATAACCTGCATAAGCGAACAATGCACCACGAGGGGCGGGCAACAACTTTATAAAACTTCATCTTTGTGCCCTACATCATACCGTGATGCGGCAAGAGGGCAAGACAGGGGTGTACCCCTTCGCGTTGCGTCTGTATCCCCAACGGTTAACGCAAAAATGTGGTAGAACCGCTCACAGCATTCGTAATCGGCTTTTGCCCCACACCTCACCTCCTGAGAAGAAAATAGGTGAACCTGAGTTTTCTCAAGTCCACCTTCTGATCTAAAATTATTTTTTTTCAACTATTGTTGACGGTTAGTCTGTAGAGTCGAGCACTTCTTGAGGGATTAACTTCACATCCGTTGCCAACCCTAAAAATCGCAACGTCCGAATAATCGCCCAAGTCAGATCCAACTCCCACCACTTAATCCCATGTTGTGCGGAGTATTGATAGGCATGGTGATTGTTATGCCAGCCTTCGCCATAGGTGACGAGGGCAACCCACCAACAATTGCGGGACTTGTCATCAGAATCAAAGGTGCGGTAACCAAACATATGGGTTGCACTGTTGACAAACCAAGTGCAGTGCATCACCACAACCAGGCGTACAAAAATACCCCAGACGACGAAGGGCCAACCGCCCAAAGCATAGAGCAAGAAACCCAGGACAGCTTGAATTGGCACGAAATAATTATGCAGGAACTGATAGACGGGATCATCTTTAATGTCTTTCGTGATCCGAGGAACTTCCGGCTCCATTTCCACACGATAGAACATCCAACCCATATGACTCCAGAAGAAGCCACGGCTAGAATCATGGGGATCGCGGGACTTATCAGAATAAAGGTGATGGTAGCGATGAAGTCCAACCCATTGGATCACGCCACCTTGGCAGGCAAGAGCGCCACAGAAGACGAAAAAATATTCTAGCCACTTGGGAGCTTTGAAACTGCGATGGCTCACGAGGCGATGCCAGCCCAGGGTGATTCCCAAGCCACCAGTCACCCAGTGCAAGAGAAGCATCACGCCGACAGCGTTCCAGCTAAAAGTACCAGGCACAAAGGCAAAAAGCGCACCAATGTGAATGAGGGCCACGTACCAGATATTAAGCCAGTTCAAAGGCATTTTTTGTGGAGAAACGAGTGTCATGCAAAAATCTCAAAAACGAAACGATACGGAATAACCTTATGCTGAACATAGCGCAGATTTACACTGGCTTGCGATTGGAAATGCAATTCTCAGAAGAGAAATGGACAGCTTAGGGGTGTTGAACAAAGCAGAAAAAGCACTCTTCCCGATCTTTTCGGGAATTGACGCTCAGGTCAAGCTGAATCTTGAAAAAGTTCTTAAGATTTTTCGATCGCAGCGGGTGGGGGCGCATCACTTCGCTGGGGTCAATGGCTATGGCCATGGCGATCTCGGTCGGGATATCTTGGATCACGTCTTTGCGGGGGTGCTCGATGCGGAGGCCGCGATCGCGCGCGTTCAATTTGTCTCCGGAACCCATGCGATCGCCACGGCCCTGTTTGGCGTGCTCCGGCCGGGGGATGAACTCCTCGCCGTGGCGGGTGCGCCCTACGACACCCTCGAAGAGGTGATCGGCACGCGGGGCAGCGGCCAGGGGTCCCTCGCAGAATGGGGTATCACCTATCGTCAACTGGATCTCACGCCCGCTGGTGGCATTGATTGGGACAGCCTCAGCACCGCCATTCAACCCCAAACGCGGCTGGTGTTGATGCAGCGATCGTGCGGCTATGCCTGGCGTGACAGCCTCAGCATCGCGGAAATTGAGCGGATTGTTGCAATGGTGAAACGGCAGAATCCGGATGTGATCTGCTTTGTGGATAATTGCTACGGTGAATTGATCGAATCCCAAGAACCCCCGGCCGTGGGGGCGGATCTCATCGCTGGGTCGTTGATTAAAAACCTCGGCGGCACGATCGCACCCACGGGCGGCTATGTGGCCGGTCGGGCGGATCTCGTGGAGCAGGCGGCCTGTCGGCTGACGGCTCCGGGGATTGGCAGCGAGGGCGGGTCGAGCTTGAACCTGAATCGCCTCCTGTTTCAGGGGCTATTCTTAGCACCGCAGATGGTGGGAGAGGCAATCAAAAGTAGTCACTTGGTGGCCCATGTGTTTGACCAACTGGGCTATCCGGTGAACCCGCTGCCGATGGTTCCCCGCCGCGATGTGATCCAGGCGATCCAACTGGGCAACCCCCAGGAACTGATCGCCTTTTGCCGCGCCATCCAACAGCGATCGCCCATTGATTCCTATGTTGACCCTGTGCCAGCGGCGATGCCGGGCTATGACAGTGAATTGGTGATGGCGGGGGGGACGTTTGTGGATGGCAGTACGGCGGAACTGTCGGCAGATGGGCCATTGCGGGAGCCGTACATTGTCTTTTGTCAGGGGGGAACCCATTGGACGCACATGGCGATCGCCCTCGAAGATCTCCTCGCCACCTGGCCCCCCACCTAACCTATAGTTTGAACGATTCGGAAGATGGCCACAGAAATCGAACGCAAATTTTTAGTCAGCACGGAGGCATGGCGCAAGGGAGCCACAGGACAGCGGTATTGCCAAGGGTATATTTGTCGCGGCGATCGCACCGTCCGCGTCCGGATTGCCGGGGAGCAGGCATGGCTGACGATCAAAGGGGCCTCGTCGGGCATTGCGCGGTTGGAATATGAATATCCCATTCCTCTTCAGGATGCCGAAGAACTGTTGGCGCAATTAGAAATTCCTCATGCCAATGGCAACGCAATTTC
>CAZCWE010000040.1:4994-13913 GCA_964502285.1 uncultured Spirulina sp.
GGCAAGACTTCTTACCCGCTTCCCCAGAAAGTATGCTCCCAATCCTAGGCCAGTCATAAACGATACCAGTACTATGGTTGAAGCGGTAACAGTTGCCCCCAGCACCAAAGCCAGCATTTGATTCCAAACTACCTCATAAACAAGGAATGTAAATCCGGAAAGAAAAATTATCAGGTATATCATTGATCATGCTCCGGGGGAAAAAGAGAGGTGCCTCATGATACTCAATCCTGAAGAACTGTTGGCGCAATTGTGCGATCGCCCCCTGATCACCAAAATTCGCCACAACATTCCCTATGCTGGCCTCACCTGGGAAGTGGATGAATTCCTCGGCGAGAATCAGGGCTTAATTTTGGCAGAAGTCGAACTCACCACCTCAGATCAAAATGTGACCCTGCCCCCATGGATTGGCGTAGAAGTTTCAGAAGATCCGCGTTATTACAACGCCTATTTGGTTGATCATCCCTATACCCAATGGGAGAGATATTAAGCCAAAACAAACGGAATCATAAGTAAATTCAACAATATCGTCCATTCCACCGGAATCAATGGTGTAATGGCCTCAGATTGACGCTTGAGTGAACCTATTGACTATGAAATCAATTCCGATACATGAAATCGTCACATGGACTGCGATGCCTGCCCAAACGCCACCCATTGCGATGCCCAACTGGATGGATCAAATGTTTGCCACAGTGGGGGAAAATCTAGGCACCTCCGTACTGAATTTAGTGCGGGCTGTGCTCATTCTTCTGATTGGTTGGATTATCGCTGTGGCGTTGCGATCGCTGACCAAAAATCTCCTCGATAAAACTCAAATTGATAACCAAATTGCGGCCTGGGTTACGGGTAAAAGCGATGGCGAAGGAGCACCACCCATTGAAAAATGGACCGCCGAGTGTGTCTTCTGGGTTGTGATTCTATTTGCAGTGATTGCGTCCCTAGAAACGCTTGAATTGCAACAAGTCTCTCAACCCTTACAATCCCTCCTCGAAGAAGTAACGCGCTTTTTACCCCAAGTGGGCGGTGCAGTTATCTTACTAGCGGTGGCCTGGCTCTTGGCAACGCTCGTCCGCATTATTGTAGGGCGAGCCTTGGATACGCTGAAACTAGATGAAAAGTTGGGACAACAAACCGGTGATACCAATGGTTTGTCGTTATCCAAAACCATCAGCAGCACACTGTACTGGTTTATCTTTTTACTCTTTTTGCCCTCTATTCTCAGCACCTTGCAACTGGAAGGAACCCTCGTTCCAATCCAGGACATGCTCAATCAACTGCTGGCGATCTTGCCTAATGTGTTTGCGGCGGTGTTGATCGCCTTTGTGGGCTGGTTGATTGCCCAAGTGGTGCGCCGCGTGGTGACCAATTTGCTCGCCGCCACCGGAACTGATCGCCTCGGCAACAAGTTTGGTTTAACGGGAGAGGAAGACAGTCGCAAACTGTCATGGATTCTCGGCACGGTCGTTTACGTGTTGGTGCTGTTACCGGTGACGATTTCGGCGTTGAATGCGCTGCAAATTAGTGCCATTTCTGAGCCTGCGATCGCTATGCTCGAAGATGTGCTCAGCACCTTACCGCAAATCTTCACCGCTGCTGTGGTGTTGACCCTCGCCTATGTGGGCGGCAGCTACATTTCCGACCTAGTCACCAGTTTGTTAACGGGGATGGGCTTCAATAATGTGATGGAATGGCTTGGGTTTGCCGCTACGTCTGCCCCCGTCCAAGATGAAGCGGGCACTGAAGCCGAAGGAGTGAAAACCCCCGCGCGCACGCCGTCAGAATTAATCGGGACGGTGGTGTTAATTGCGGTGATGTTGATCGCGACCTTAACGGCGGTGGATATTCTCGCCATTGATGCCCTGACCGAATTGGTGGGCGGCGTGATGGTTATTGCCGGCAAAGTGTTAGTCGGTGTCGTGGTCTTTGCGATCGGCTTGTATTTGTCGAACTTTACCTTCACGTTGATTACCAGTTCCGGCAATCGCCAAGCCCGGATCGCCGGTCATGCCGCCCGGATTGCGATCATTATTTTCGTGTCGGCGATGGCCCTGCGGCAGATGGGAATCGCGCCGGATATTGTGAATTTAGCTTTTGGTTTGTTGGGGGGTGCGATCGCTGTCGCCGTTGCCCTGGCCTTTGGGTTAGGTGGCCGCGATATTGCCGCCGAACAAACCCGCTCCTGGCTCGAAGATTTCAAGCGTCATGACTAATCCTCGATCCTGAATCAGGAAGAATGCGCAGTCCTTGCATTTTTGATCAAAAATCCCCCGATCATGCGATCGGGGGATTTTTTAAGGTTAATTAATTGCCATACTCTGCCAACCACTGTTGGGCAATGTTTCGTTCTACGATGATTTGCTCCGGTAAGCTCCGTTGCTGTGGACCTGGCACACGCATGGGTAATTGGTCTCGTGCGGCGAGGGCTTGGTTAAAGAGGGTGACGGCTTCCTCCACTTGGGCAATATCGCCGGCAGTGGGCGCTTGTTCGGCAACGATTTGGTTGACTTTGCCCAGTTCGTGGAGAATTTGAGCTTTGAGATAGAACAGTTCCGGGTTGTCGGGGGTGACGCTGAGGCTGCGATTCACCCGCTCAAGCGCTTGGCCATAGGCGCGGCGAGCTTCATCAGCCTTCTCTTCGCGGTAGGCAGGAGAGACTCCTTCCTCCTGCCCCTTTTTACCGGCCTTAAACCCAATATCCCGATAGGCGATCGCAATCCCCCGATCCACCAAATAGCGCGGCTGGGCGCTGGCCTCGAATTCTGCGATCGCATTTTCCGGGCTCGACATCGGCAGATTCACCGACAGCAGCAGTTCAATGTAGCCCTTGACCAAATTTAATTCCGGGTCATTTAATTGGGCCTCATCATCAATCCGTTCCGCCGCGTTGATGTAGCCAAACACCTCCTGCACCGTCAACGCCGCCGACACATAATCCTTTTCGGTCTCCCAGGTATAAACCCCATCGAGGAACGTCCCCGCTGCCAGGTAAAGATTGCCCCGGATTTGGTCTTGGGGGGAAGCGTTGGGGCGATCGAGCAAGGCTTGGGCCGCCGTCTTGGTCTGCTCGGCGTACTGTTGCATCGTCTCCAAATCACTATCTAAGTTATAGGCAAGCGAGGCGCGAATTGCCGGAGCCAGAGGGTCGCTGCCTTCACTGCGCAACGCCATTTGGATATGTCGCAAGGCTTGGCGATAGTCCCCTTGGGCGAATATCGCTTCAAAGGCCGCTTCGGTATGATCGCCGATGTTGCTGGGGTTGTGATCGCCCCGAAACGGATCGCCTGCCCAAGCCGCTGTACTCCCCAAGCTCAACAGTAAAACTGAGGATGAGAAAATTGCCAAACCACGTTGGCGTAGACTGTTCATGATCATCGGATTCCGTCCTAAATTGAATGAATGAAGTGGGGTGCAATCCACAGCCCAAAGAGATTACAGCGCGATTGCGGTTGGGTTTCCTGACGCTTGCCTGATCGGACAAGTTCCGAAAGTGATACCGTAGAACTGTGCCTTACCATCGCCACCATGCTACATTTGCGCGATTTGTCGTACCATCCTCCCGCCGCACCGCACCCGATTTTGCACAAGATTAATCTAGAGTTGCCGCCCCAACAATTAGGGCTGGTGGTGGGGCCGAGTGGGTCAGGAAAATCCACCCTGCTCGAAATTTTAGCCGGTCTGGCAGACCATACCAGCGGAGTGGTGCAATGGGACACCCAAGTTCTTGATAGCTATGAATTGCAGTATTTAGCGGGCCTAGTGTTCCAGTTTCCGGAGCGGCATTTTTGCGGCAACAGTCTATTTGAAGAGTTGCGCTTGGGTCATCCGGAGTTGATCAGCGAACAGATTCACGCCGCTTTGCAGGAAGTGGGGCTTGATCATTTGTCTCTCAGCACCTCCCCCAACAACCTCAGCGGCGGGCAACAGCGGCGCTTGGCCTTGGCAGTGCAACTGATTCGCCAACCGAATATTTTGCTGTTGGATGAGCCGACGGCGGGGCTGGATTGGTCGATGCGGCAGCAGTTGGTGCGGCTGTTGCAGAAGCTCAAGGAACATTGGACGCTGTTGGTGGTGACCCACGATGCGGGGGATATGGCAGCGATCGCAGACCACAGTTGGCAAATTGCCCAGGGTCGCCTCGAACCGATTACCTTAACTCCCACAGCGGTGTGATGACGGACGCGCAGCACGAGTCTCAGGATCTAGCCTTTCACCATATCTCGGTCTTAAGCCGGGAGGTACTCGCGGGGCTTCATGTCCGTCCTGGGGGGCATTATTTGGATGCGACGGTGGGCGGTGGGGGCCATAGTGGGCTGATTTTAGCGGCGGCTCCGGATGTGCAATTGACGGCGATTGATCGGGATGAGGATGCGATCGCCGCTGCCCAAGCCCATCTCCCCGCCTCGGTGCAGTTTTGGCAGGGGAATTTTGCCGACTATCCCGGCCAACCTGGGCAATTTGACGGCATTTTGGCGGATTTGGGGGTGAGTTCGCCCCAACTGGATCGCCCGGAGCGGGGCTTTAGTTTTCAGCACGCGGCGCCCTTGGATATGCGCATGGATCAGGGCCAAACTGTTACCGCTGCGGAAGTGATTAACCATCGCTCGGAGGTGGAGTTGGTGCGGATTTTTTCAGAATATGGCGAGGAGCGATTTTCAAAACGGATTGCGCGGGCGATCGTGGCCCGTCGGCCGCTCCACACCACCACGGATCTCGTGGAGGTGATCATGAACGCGATCCCGCCCAAGTGCCGCCACGGTCGCATCCATCCCGCCACTCGTGTTTTTCAAGCCCTGCGGATCGCGGTGAATGGCGAACTAGATGCCCTAGAGCAGTTTTTAGACCGGGCACCGCATTGGTTGAAGCCGGGGGGTAGGATTGCGCTGATTAGTTTTCACAGTTTGGAAGATCGCATTGTGAAATATGCGTTTCGGGGGTCAGGCTTGTTGCAGATTATGACGAAAAAACCAGTGATGGCCCAAGACGATGAACAACGCCAAAACCGGCGATCGCGCTCCGCGAAATTGCGCTTAGCCCAACGGGTAATCGAGCTAGAATAGAGGCCGCCTTCGCTATTCATCCTCCCTTAATGGTATGTCTCCAGACATTCAAGGCGATCGCCAGCGCATTGCCGAGCTTGAAGCTGAAAACGCCGCCTTGCGCGAGCAACTCGCTGCCCAAACTCCAGATCAAGCCCACCCATGGCAACGCCTCAATGCAGAATTGCGCTCCACCATTGAAACCCGCACCCGCGAGCTCGAAGCCAGTCAGCTCCAACTACAGCGGGTGGCGGCCAATCTACCGGGGGTGATCTATCAATTTCGGATGGATGTTGATGGGGCGTTTAGTTTTCCCTACGTTTCCGATGGTTGTCGGGATCTGTATGAACTCGAACCGGAATCCTTTATTGAGGCGTTTAATTGTGTCCATCCGGAGGATTTACCGGGGCTCCAAACCCTGATTATGAACACCGCCCAAACCTTAGAACGGGCCTATCATGAACACCGCATCATCACCCGATCCGGTCAACTCAAGTGGGTGGAGGTGCGATCTAAACCCGAACGAGACGCCGATGGGGCCATTGTGTGGGATGGCTTAATTGTGGATATTACCGCCCGTAAGCAGGTGGAACTTGCTCTTGCGGACAGTGAGCAGCGATTTCAGGAAGTCTGCGAACAGACGGGGCAGTTAATCTATGACTACGACATTGTTTCCGGTAGGATTCAATGGACGGGGGCGATCGCAGCGATGACGGGCTACACTCCCGCCGAGTTTGCTCAGTTTGATGCGGAGGATTGGGAGGCGTGGATTCACCCAGAGGATCGCGATCAAACCCTGCGTTTGCTCGATGACTGTATGCAGGTGGGCCGTCCTTACTACGTGGATTATCGGCTGCGGCGGCGGGATGGCAGTTACGTGGATGTGGAAGATCGGGGCATCTTTTTCAAGGATGAAACGGGGCAAGCGCGCCGGATGCTGGGGACGATGGCGGATATGAGCGATCGCAAAGCCGTCGAAGCCGAACTCTTTGCATCCCGTGCGGAATTGCTGGCCCTGTTTAACGCGATTCAAGATGTGATCCTCGTTCTGGATCGCGATGGCCGGTATCTGAAAATTGCCCCTAGTAGTGCCCCCCTGCTGTACAAGCCCCCGGAAGACGTAATCGGGAAAACCCTCCATGAAGTCTTTCCCGCTGAACTTGCGGATTCCTTCTTAAGCCACGTTCAGCAAGCGGTGGATACGCAGCAATTGGTGCGCATGGACTATAGTTTGAGGCTGGGCGATCGCCTGGTCTACTTTGATTCGATCATTGCCCCTCAGCAGGAAAACACCGCCGTCATCGTTGCACGGGACATCACCCCCCTCAAGGCCGTCGAAGCCGCCTTACGGGAAAAAGATGCCCTTCTGCAAACCACTCTCGAAGCCGGAAAACTGGGCTGTTGGCGCTGGAACCGCTGCACCAACGAGGTCTTTTGGTCGAGTGCCGTGGAGCGAATTTTTGGCCTAGCGGTGGGACAGTTTGGCCAAACCTTTGCCGACTACGTGGCCCTCATCCATCCTGACGATCTCGTCGCCACCCTCGACATCATTAACCATGCCCTCACCACGGAGGCCGACTACACCGTCGAGCATCGGGTGGTCACACCGACGGGAGCCCTAGAATGGATTCGCGCCCATGGTCATGTCTGGCGTGATCATGAGGGCAACACCATCGGCCTGTTGGGGTCGGTGTTTAACATCACAGAGGCTAAACATTCAGAATTGGCCCTGCGCGAATCCGCAACCCAGATTCAACAACAGGCCGAGCGGGAACAACTCCTCAACCAACTCACCCAACAGATTCGTGATTCATTAACCCTCGATCTGGATCAGATTCTCAGCACCAGTGTGGAGAATATCCACGGGTTTTTAAAAATAGACCGCTGTCATTTTGCGTGGCATCTGGAGACTGATGAGGGTCAATATTGGGAGGTAATCACTGAGGTGGTGACACCGGGCTTGCCGAGCTTGGTGGGGCGACACCCGACGGCGGCGTTTGGCAGTCTTTCGGCGCTGATTTTAGAGCGGCAAATTGTGCGTTTGGATGATACGAGTCGTTTCGAGGATCTTGCAGTGCGGGCATTATTGCAGGAATTGGGTAATCGGTCAATGTTGATTTTGCCGGTGTGGGATGAGGTGGGCGATCGCTTCGGTGTGTTTGCTTGTACCCATAGCCAAGCGGTGCGGCCGTGGTTGGATGATGAGGTGGAACTGCTCGAAGCGGTGGTGGGACAGTTAGCGATCGCCCTCACCCAAGCCAGCCTCCTCGCCCAAAGCCAAACCAAAGCCGCCGAAGCCGCCGCCGCTCTCGCTGAATTACAACGGGCTCAACTGCGCCTGGTGCAAAGTGAAAAAATGTCGAGCCTGGGGCAACTGGTGGCCGGGGTCGCCCATGAAATTAACAATCCGGTGAACTTTATCCACGGCAACCTCGCCCATGCCCATGAATACAGCACCGGCCTGATCTCCTTGGTGGATGCGTATCAACAGCATTACCCCCACCCCCAGCCAGCGATCGCCGACCTGCTCGAAGACCTCGACATTGAATTTTTGAAAACCGATTTTCAAAAACTGCTTCACTCCATGGGGGTGGGAACGGAGCGCATCCGCGCCATTGTCCAATCCCTACGCACTTTCTCCCGGTTGGATGAGTCGGAAATTAAGGATGTCAATATTCACGACGGGATTGATAGTACGTTGATGATTCTACATACCCGGCTGCGGGCGAGTGAGTCACGGCCTGCGATCGCCGTCATCAAAGACTACGGCACTCTGCCCCTGATTAACTGCTATGCGGGCCAGTTAAATCAGGTGTTTATGAATCTGTTGGTGAATGCCATTGATGCCCTAGAGGAGCGCGATCGGGCGCGATCGCTCGCCGAGATTCAAGCCGACCCTAGCGAGATCCGCATCGTCACCCGCCCAGAGAGGGACACCATCACCATCGCCATCATTGATAACGGCTCTGGGATTGCCCCCGCCGCCCAAGCCCGCCTCTTTGACCCCTTTTTCACCACCAAAGCGATCGGCAAAGGAACCGGGCTAGGCCTCTCAATCAGCTACCAAATCATCACCGAAAACCATCGCGGTCAATTGACCTGCACCAGTGAACCGGGTCAAACCTGTTTTTGCATCACACTCCCCCACCACCAAACCCAATCCGGCCATGCCTCAGCCGGATTGAACGTTAAAAAATAACAGTGCTGACATGGGCTTCAGGGCCAATGATCGACAGATAGGGCGTGGTGAAATAGCGTTGGGCCATGGTTTGCAAATCATCCACGGTGACGGCATTCACGGCATCTTGAAACTGTTGATCAAAGTCCACCCCCAAATCGATGATTTGATACCAGCCGAAGAGTTGGGCAATTTCGGCGTTGGTTTGTTTGCCGAGGGCGTATTGACCCAGGAGTTTATTTTTAGAAGCTTGCAATTCTTCATCATCGAGCACTACTTCGCACAGCCGTTTTAGTTCGTGGTGGAGGCAATCCACAGCGAGTTGGGTGTTTTCGGGAGCTGTGCCCATGTAGGCGACAAATTGCGATTGATGGTAGCGGGTGGGATAAAAGGCGGAGACATCGTAGGCGAGTCCCTGTTTTTCCCGCAGTTCCACAAACAGACGACTGGATAGGCCGCTGCCGAGATAGGTGTTGACCACTTTGAGGGGCACGTAGTCGGTGGTGCTGTGGACAGCGGGGGCGGCGTAGCCGAGCATGCGGCCATCCGACAACTGGTGCAGGTCACCGCCCTCGCTTAGAAAGCGGCGCAGCATGTCTTGCAAGGAAGCGGCGGTAAAGAAGTACTCCTGCTTCAGCCGCAGTTCCTTGCCCTGCGGGGTCGTGTCGTCGGGATAGAGCACGCGGCTGATGGTCTGCGCCA
>CAZCWE010000040.1:13923-15503 GCA_964502285.1 uncultured Spirulina sp.
GACAATTGATTGCTGGGTGTCTTGGCTGGTGATGCGGCAGCCGGGTTGGGGGGTGATCGAGGGGACTGCGGGCAGAGGGAGCGCGGCGGTGGGAGCAGTCCAATCGCCGAAGATCGCTTCGATTTGGGCGATCGCATCCTCCCGCACAATACGCCCACAGAGGCTGATCACCAGATTATCCGGGCGGAAATAGGTGCGATGGTAGGCGTGGAGATCTGCCTCGGTGAGGGTTTGCACGGTGTCCGGTGTGCCGAGCATGGAAGCGCCGTAGGGATGGCCGGCATACATGGCGGTGCGGAGTTGTTGAAAGGCAACACTAAAGGGGCGTTCCTGTTGGGCGCGGATGTTTTGCAGCGTCAGTTGGCGTTCGAGTTGGACTTCGGCGGCGGGGAAGCTGGGCGATCGCAACAAGTCCGCCGCCAACTTCAGCAGGTTGGGAAAATCCGCCGTCACGGTTTTTAAACTGAGGACAAAATAATCCGCCGACACATCCGTCCCCATATTAGCCCCGGTGGACTCCACCTGCTCGGCAATGTCCGCCGAAGATAGGGTCGTCGTGCCCTTGGTCATCACGGCTGATAAAAGATGGGAAATACCGCTCTGGGCTGGGGTTTCCCACCGTCCCCCCGCCCGCACAAAACACCGCGCCGCGACAATATCCGCCGCATTGTTTTCCACCGCGATCACCGTGATCCCGTTGGCTAAACGGGTTTGAGTTAAGGGTTGGGCCGACATAGAGAACTAGACTCGTGGGGGTAGGATCACACACCGGAGACGTTTTAGAGCGATCGCATCACCGTCGCCGCATAGCAATCTGGCTTGAGATAGTCTTGGGCGATCTGCTGGAGAATGTCCGGGGTCATCCGTTGAACTCTTTCAGCATAGGTCACCGCGAGTTCCGCTTGGGCGATGGTGTTGTAATAGCCATAAAGGCCAGCAAGTTGGGCCGGTGTTTCCGTGGAAAAGGCATAGTCATTACAGAGCAACCGTTTAATCCGGTTGATCTCCCCGCTGCTGATCGGGGTGGTTTGCAGGTGGTGGAGGTGGGCTTGGAGTTTCGCTTCCACCGCTGGTAACTGTTCATCGTCGAGCCAGGCATTGATCGTCAACAAACTCGCGTTTTTTTGCAGGGAAAATTCACTGCCCACATCCCACACACATTGCTGCTCTTCGCGGAGATCCCGCACGAGGCGCGACGATCGCCCCCCCGCCAACAGCACCGACAGCATATCCAAGCCAATCCCCACATCCATCAAGTCCACCCCCGGAGCCGTCCAGGCCAGCAGCAGGCGGGCTTGTTCGAGGCGGGGCAGCCGGAGTTCGGTGCGGGTGATTTTGTCGAGATGGGGCAGCGGATGGGGGGTGAGGGGGGGACATTCCGATCGCACCCCAAACGACCCAAAGGCCTCGCTAATCAGCGCGATCGCGGTTTCCCGATCCACCCCACCGATGATCACCACCGTCATGTTTTCCGGTTGGTAATGGGTGCGGTGAAAACAGCGCATTTGGTGGGGGGTGCGATCGCGAACTTGGTCTTCCGTGCCCAAAATCGAGCGGCCGTAGGGTGAATCCCCATACAC
>CAZCWE010000041.1:0-4481 GCA_964502285.1 uncultured Spirulina sp.
ATGGGTCAGGATGACATCTTGGCCCTCAATGAAGCTCTGGTGTGTCACATTTTCAAAACCGTCAAAGGCATCGAATTACCGCGCCCCTTCCCGCGCCTCACCTACGCCGAAGCCATGGATCAGTACGGCACCGATCGCCCCGATACCCGCTTTGATTTAAAACTGGTGGATGTGTCGGAACTGCTCAAAGATTGCGGGTTTAAGGTGTTTACCAGTGCGGTGAGCAGTGGCGGCAGTATTAAAGTCTTGCCGATTCCGGGAGGCGATCGCATCTCCAATGTGCGGATCAAGCCCGGCGGGGATTTGTTCACCGAAGCCACCATCGCCGGAGCCAAGGGCATCGCCTATATCCGCGTCCGGGACGGCGGCGAAATCGACACCATCGGCGCAATCAAAGACAACCTCACCCCAGACCAAAAAGCGCAACTCCTCAGCCAAACCGGAGCCGAACCCGGCACGCTGCTCCTCTTCGGAGCCGGAGACACCGCCACGGTGAATAAATCCCTCGATCGCCTCCGGCAAGTGGTGGGCGAACAGATGGGCCTAATCGACCCCGATCAGGTGAATCTGCTTTGGGTGACGGACTTCCCCATGTTTGAATACAACGCCGACGAAAAACGCCTTGAAGCCCTCCACCACCCTTTCACCGCCCCCCATCCCGACGACATCGACGACCTCACCACTGCCCGCGCCCAAGCCTACGACCTGATCTACAACGGCATCGAAGTGGGGGGTGGCAGTCTGCGGATCTATCAGCGGGATGTGCAAGAAAAGGTCTTTGCCACCATCGGCATGAGTGATGAGGAAGCGCGGTCAAAATTCGGCTTCCTGATGGATGCGTTTGAATATGGCACGCCGCCCCACGGGGGGATTGCCTACGGGTTGGATCGGTTGGTGATGCTGCTGGCCGGTGAAGATTCGATCCGCGATGTGATTGCCTTTCCGAAGACCCAACAGGCGCGATCGCTCCTCACCGATGCCCCGGCTGGCGTGGACGAAAAACAACTCAAAGAACTCTACGTCGCCTCCACCTACGACCCCGACAAGGATTAGGATTCGGCTTCGGTCTCATGCGGCGATCGCGGCGGAGCTTGTCGCCACCACGCATCCAGGTGCTCGAATAGGGCGCGATCGCTCCTCGTATCCCCGGCTGAATGGTCTGTTTTAACCCTGTATCCCTCAAGGGTGAGCCAACGGGTTTGGGGTTGGCCCTGGTGTGCGGTGACGTAGCACAGTCGCGTCCGATAGACCCAGCGCGACTGTTTTGCGCCCTCTTCGCGAATCTGCTGCCAGAGGATGTCTGCGATCGCCTCCCGTGGCAACCAAATGCAGTTATGGCCCTCCAGATTATCGATCAATCGCGCCACCAGCCCGTGCTCTAGCGACACCAGCCCAAAGCCATGGCCGCCGCGCCGCTGCCATTGGTGCGCCTGCCAGGTGCGCACAAACGACGAGCCCGCCTCCCAAGCCATCCAGGCACAATACACCAGCAACACCCCGATCAACCCCAATAACCCCACCATCACCGCATTTTCCACCGCGTTTTGTTGCTGCACGGTCTGCCAAAATCGTTGATACCGGTCAGGATAGCGCACCCATTGATACAACAGCATCGGGGGCAACATCAGGGGCGGCAGGGCATAGATTAACCACAGCGGCAGCAGGAAAAGCTGCGTAAACCAATCGACTTCTGCCGGTAGGAACTGCCCTGGCAGGTGATGGGCTGACCCTTGCCGAAAGGCGCATTGATAGGGGTCGGGCAGGGCTGCGAGAGCACATAAGCCCGGTGGCGGGGTGCGCGTCTTCATGGAGCAGCTTGGGGGAGGGTTAGGGGGTTAGGGTTTGGAGACAGGTTTGAATGGCGTGGAAGTGCGATCGCACCTCCCCAGATTCGAGCAACCGCCGCGCCTCGGCAAAGCCGGCTTCGAGGGTGTCGCACCGACCACACCGCCAGAGATAAAAGCCCCCATTCCAAATCACCGCGCGGAGATCGGCGGTTTCGGGGTCGTGGAGGATGGTGCGGAGTTGCGCGATCGCCTCTGCTTCGGTGGTCAGGGGGAGTTCTTTGCCGTCAAAACCATAGTCGCGGGCGTGGAGTTTGTAGCGTGTCGGGGCAGTTTGGCCCGGCTCACCATAACTGAGGATGGCGGTGCGATCGCAGGGCAGATCCAAACTGCCTTCTAAGCCCTTCATCAGGGTGTAGCGCGTCACGCCCCGCAGTGCCAACGCCCCTTGAATAAACTGCTCCGTCGGCGGATGGACAAACCCCGCCACTAAATGCACGTCCCCTGCGTAGGGTGTCCACATCAATTCCACCGTCGCCAAGGGGGGCCGCTTGCCGATTTGGTCGCGGTAGTCGTTGAGGGCTTGGGTATGGGGGAAATGGTGGGGTGTGTAGAAAAACGTGAAATTCGTTGTGGTTAAGAGGGTTTGCACCTGGGCGCGATCCAGTTGGGTGAAATCTAACCCCAGTTCTTGCCAGGTGGTCAGCACCGGCAGCCCGTACTTGGTGGCGATGCGATCGCTGCCATGGAGCAACACCGGCACATCCGCCGCTGCCAGGATCAACGCCGTGCAGATCGTCACGGGCATCGTGCGCGATCGCCCATCGTAGGGCGTGCCCAAAATCACCAAGGGCTGACCCAACCCCAAATCCGGCAACGGCGGACAGAGGGAATCGTAAGCATCGAGAATCCCGGCTAATTCTGTCGAGGTGGGGCGTTTGATCCGATGCGCGATCAAAAATGCTCCGATTTGCGCCGGGGTCGCCTCTCCGGTCAGCATCATCCGAGCAGCTTCGGCAGCCTCGGATCGGGTTAATGCTTTACTGGTATGGGGGCCGCTGCCGACTTTTTTGAGAAGGGCACGAAACGCTACGCTCATGGATGCTGCTATGGATGACGATGGGGCTTCTTTTCAATTTACAGTCAACCCCGATGCTCTGCGTGACTGTCAATTCAAAAGTTGCAAGGAATCATTCTGAACCCGCAACAGTGAGGGACGACAAAACCGGTGAAGCCTCGGCAGCGAGGGGAGGGGCTAAGGATTTTTGCACGAGGTCGCGGAAATAGGCGATGGGGGGAATACTGAGGCGGTCTTGGGTGGTGACACACACCACTTGCCGGGTCAGGCTTTGGTCATCGGCTGGGGCAAGGCCGACAGGGGACGACACAGCGATCGCATCGGAAGCGAGCGATCGCACCGCCAAGCCCGGATCATGGCTCACTTCCACAAGGGCAGAATGGGGCAACAGGGCGATCAGTTCCCCCTGACGCACCACGCCCCGAAAGGCATCGAGGGTGTTGAGTTCTAGGACGGCGTGGAGTTCTACCCCCAGTTGATGAAACCGTTCTTGCACCAGCCGCTGCATCCCGTAGCCATCTTTAAACACCACCTGGGGATAGCGCACCAATTCTGACCAAGGCACGGTGGTGTATTGGGCGAGGGGGTGGCTGGCGGCCATGAGAACTTCGACGGATTCTTCGTAAAGGATGTCCACGACAATTTCCGGGGAGGTGGTTAAAAAGCGATTATTCATGACGATCGCTAAATCCACGAGATTATCCCGCAGGACTTTGAGGGCGCGATCGCTCCCCAAGGCCGTCACCCGTAACTGCACCTCCGGATACACCCGGCAAAACTGCTGCAAAATCGGCGGTAAATAATGGGAACACACCGAATGAATCGCCGCAATACATAACTCCGGTTGTTTGCCTTCCCGGAGTTCAGTGAGTTCTGCGATCGCCGTCTGCCACTCCTGACAGACCCGCTGCGCCCTCGGCAAAAACCGCTCCCCCGCCAAGGTCAACTTCGCCTGATTGCTGCGATGAAACAGCGGCAACCCCACCTCAGACTCCAGCGCCTGAATCTGGCGACTAATCGTCGATTGGGTAATGCCGCAATCCCGTGCAGCCTGCCCAAAATTTCCCGTCTTGGCGATGGCTAAAAACGCCTGCACTTGCTCAATTCGCATCGTCGCCCCAGAGTCGTGAAGTATCCTGTCGCGTGGCAGTCTCCGCTGCAATCGCGTGATGTCGGCACGGGTGACCCCCCATTCCTGTTGTTCAGCGTAGCGGCTGACATTAACCCGCGCAATGGAGAAAATTGAACCCTCAACTCGCCACACTGTAACGACCACAACAATACCGAGCAAAGCACCCTCGCTAATGTAGAAGATGATACAGTCTCTCAACTATTCGCTGAAATGGATTGCTCGTTCTGGTAATCCCTCGCGCCCTGTCCTGCTAGCTGCTTAAATCACTGTGAATGCCAAATCAGATCAAGGGTTTACCCTGGTTGAATTGCTTGTCGTGATCGTCTTGATCGGTATTTTAGGGCTGTTGGTGAGTGCGACCTGGCTGGGGTTTGTCCAGCGTCAACGCTTGAACCAGGGCAGCGATCGCCTTTTTCGCACCCTCAAAATCGCCCACGAAACCGCCCGCTACAGCCACATCCCCCAACAAATCAGCATCCGCCAAACC
>CAZCWE010000041.1:4491-12631 GCA_964502285.1 uncultured Spirulina sp.
TCCTTACCCACCCCGCCGCTGCGGATCACTTCGTCCCCCCCGACCTCTGGCAAAACCCCACCCTCTGGAGCCGCCTAGATTCATCCATCCTCGTTGATCAAACCAACGGACGCGGTGACAATGAAACCACGTTTGACAAGAAAGCGATCGACGGCATGACCACTTGGCGGCTCATTTTCAATACCCACGGTTGCCCCGTCTCTCAGCCCGAAGACACCTGCACCGAAGCCCCCCACGTCAAAGGGCGACTTGGGTTAAAATCCGTCCACGCAGACACGGCGAATGATGCCCAGATCCTGCGCCGCTGCGTGATTCTCTCCACCATGCTCGGCACAATGCGCCAAGGCACTAACCAGCCCAAACCCGACGACGGAAAATACTGTTACTGAATTGTGCCAATCCTCGCAAGCATCACTTCCGTGTCCGGATGCCATCGTTTTGGGCAAGGCTTCGGTACACTGAATTCTAAACTCTGAGGATATTTAGAACGCGATCGCCCATGTTTAACAAGCCCTCTTTAGCGAATCCTAATCAAGACAAACGCCTGCTTGCGGTCACTCGCACCGGAGACTATTGCCAACCGGTTCGGCTCTATTATCGAATCAGCAAGCAAAAAACGGTATTAGGAGCCTTTAAAAAAATCCGCTGCATTTACTATGAAAAACCCTTGAAGCGTTGGCGTTGGATGTATGATCACGAAGCCAAAAAAATCCGCTTTGACATCCCTTACTCAAAAATCCCCAAAGAATATCGCCCGGTCATTCTCGGTGATTTCTTTTTTCCGAGCGAGACGGAAATGGTCGTAGATTGTCGATCGTTTCAACGTGCGACAGAAGCGATCGTTTTTTTGGATCGGCGGATTAATCGACGGGTTGCAAGCTTAGAGCGAATTCGCATTGTGAATCAATTCTTTAATGCGAATGACCCCGAAACTGTGGATCTTTTATCACCACCCTATGACCACTTCTTTGAGAATCGAGATGATATTTACATTCCGGATGTTGCCAAGCTCGAAGCCGATTTAATGACTATCACACAGCAATATGATGATCCGGATGAAAAAAATGTAGCATTGACGCAGTATTTAGAAGACAATACACCGGAAAAAAGTCCCCCCATTGAAGAGCTACCAGCCAATTTTTATGAAGACGGCATCGCTAGTTTAAATATGGCGTTAATCATGCGGATGATGGAAACATTAGCCCATTGGAATGGTAATTCTGAGTTTACGAAGATGGATGCGCTCGAACAGTTTTCCGGGTGGATGTCTGAAGACGACGAGGATGAAGAGTTTGAAGACGACGACATTGAGACTGAACCCGATGCGGCGATCGCTTCGACGGTGGATGTGGCAAGTGAAGCGGTAAGTGAGGAGGAGTAACTGTCACAGGGGGAGCGATCGCATCCCCCACCGCCGCCTAGGTTCAAAGTAGTGTTGTTCTCAAAATCCATGACTGCCCCTGATTTTTACCCCGATCGCCAAAATCCCCTCTTCACCCGCCTCTTTCAAAGTGTGTCCTATCCGTTGGCTTGGTGGAAATACCAAATGCGGTTACGGGTCAGCATTGAGGATGTGGCGAAGCTGAAGGCACTACGGGGCGATCGCGTTATCCTCATGCCCAATCACCCCACCTTTGATGACCCGATTGTGCTGTTTTTGCTCTCAACGCGGGCGGGAGAATTATTTCACTTCCTCTCGGCCTATGCGAATTTTAAAGGGCTGCAAACCAAGTTAATGCAATATTTGGGGACCTATTCGATTAAGCGAGGGGTGGGCGATCGCACCAGTATCGCCTACACGCTGAAATTAATCGAAACCCATGCCCAATGCCGCCTTGTGATTTTCTCAGAAGGGGGTTGCTCGTTTCAAAATGATACGGTGATGACGTTCCGATCCGGCGCGGTGCAGTTGGCGATGCAAGCGATGTCCCGGATTATCAAGAAAACCAAAACCGTACCCAATTTATACCTGCTGCCGGTGAGTGTGAAATATCACTACACGCGCCCGATGAATTGGGTGATTGAACAGTCGTTAATCGGCTTGGAAAAGGCGCTCAAGATTACGCCGCCGGATCTGAGTTTTTATCCCCGCTTACGAAGGATCGGTGAGGCGGTGTCGCGACAGTTTGAGCAGGAATATTTTGGCCATGAATTAGAGGGAAGTTTAAACGATCGCATCGAAAAAATCCGCGCCCAAATGTTGACGATCTGCGAGCAAGACATCGGCCTCGACCCCTTGCCCAACCTGCCCCTGCGGGAGCGGGTCTATCGTGTGCAAGCGATCGTCGAAGAACAGGAAAACCCCAACGCGGAGTACCGCCGCATCTATAAAGGCACGGTGCGGCTGCTTAATTTTGACTCGCTCTATGATGGCTATGTGGCCGCCGAGCCTACGCCAGAGCGGTTTCTAGACACCTTGATCCGTTTAGAGCGAGAGGTGTTCAATATTGATCAGCCGAAACCGAAGGGCGATCGCTTCGCCTATGTGAAGCTGGGCGACCCGATTAATTTAGCGGACTATCTCGCGGACTATAAGCGCGATCGCACTGCCACCGTTGACCACCTCACCGCCACCATGCAGAGCATCGTCCAAGCAAATTTAGACCAAATTTCTGCCCAACTCAATCCGTCTGTTGAGGTTTAACCCTAAACTAGATGGAGAGAGAGTCAGCGAGATGGTTGCAAGTCTTCCTTTGAGGAGCCTTGAGGAAAGTCCGGACTCCCGAAAGACTGGACTTGCTGGGTAACGCCCAGTGCGTGCGAACGTGAGGATAGTGCCACAGAAACATACCGCCTCTTGAAGGCAGAAGGTCGAAGGCAGAAGGCAGAATTCTCGTGATTTATCCTTCCTGGCTCATCCTTCATTCTCCAAGCGGTAAGGGTGCAAAGGTGCGGTAAGAGCGCACCAGCAACATCGAGAGGTGTTGGCTCGGTAAACCCCGGTCGGGAGCAAGGTCGCAGGGACAAGGGTTAGTCTTTTTCCCGTCCCGTTTTTGGAGAACCGCTTGAGGGGTTTGGTAACAAATCTCCCAGATAGATAACCGTCCTCAGAACAGAATCCGGCTTATGTCTGGCTCTCTCTCTTTTTCCACCTACTGCTTATCGACAACCTGCAAATGCTCAACTCACCTGTGCTTGATCCCCCCTAGCCCCCCTTAATAAGGGGGGGATGAAACACAGTCCCCCTTGATAAGGGGGGGGATGAAACACAGTCCCCCTTGATAAGGGGGATTTAGGGGGATTCCGAGAGGATTTGCACTTCAGATTGATTGCTGTACAAGCAGTAGCTCTTTCCACCCCTAACTAATTCTGCATCATGCTTGAAGCCGCCGAATATCAGCACCGTCGCGATCGCATCATGGCGAAACTCGGTCAAGGTACTGCCATTTTCCGCAGTGCGTCCCACGTCGTCATGCACCACGATGTTGAACATCCCTTTCGCCAAGAGAGCGATTTTTACTACGTCACCGGGTTTAACGAGCCTAATGCTGTGGCGGTGCTTGCCCCCCACCACGAGGAACACCGTTACATCCTCTTCGTGCAACCCAAAGACCCGGACAAAGAAACCTGGACGGGCTACATTACCGGCGTGGAGGCGGCCAAAGAAAAATACGGCGCGGATGTGGTCTATCCCATTGGCGAACTCAGTGAACATCTGCCGCAATATCTCGCCAAGTGCGATCGCATCTACTACCACTTCGGCCGCGATGAGGCATTCAACCGCACCGTCCTCCGCCACTGGCAACGCTGCATCCGTCTCTATGCCAAACACGGCTATGGCCCCACCGGCATCGAAGACACCAAGTTCATCCTCCACCCCCTCCGCGTCGTCAAAACCGAAGCCGAACTCGTCGCCCTCCGTCACGCCGCTGGCATTTCCGCCCTCGCCCACAACCGCGCCCGCGACCTCGCCAAACCCGGCGTTTACGAATACCAAGTCCAAGCCGAAATTGAATACACCTTTGCCCGCCACGGCATGACCCCCGCTTATCCGTCCATCGTGGCCGGAGGCGACAATGCCTGCATCCTCCACTACATCGAGAATAATCGTCAGCTTCAGGAGGGGGATTTACTGCTGATTGATGCGGGGGGTTGCTATCAGTATTACAACGCCGATATTACGCGCACCTTTGCCGTCAGTGGGCAATTCACGAAACAACAACAGGCGATCTATGAGTTAGTGTTTGCCGCGCAGGAGAAAGCGATCGCTGAAGTTCAACCCGGCAACCCCTACAACAGTTTCCACGACATCGCCGTCTGCGTCCTCGTCCAAGGTCTCCTCGATCTCGGCCTCCTCCAAGGCGACCTCGACGAACTGATCGCCGAAGAAAAATACAAGCCCTTCTATATGCACCGCACCGGCCATTGGCTCGGCCTCGATGTCCACGACGCGGGCCCCTACAAAGTCACCGAAGACCAGTGGTACAGCTTCCAACCCGGCAACCTCGTCACCGTCGAACCCGGCATCTACATCGGCCCCCACATCAAACCCGCCGAAGGCCAACCGGAAATCCCTGAAGAATGGCGCGGCATTGGGGTGCGCATCGAAGATGATGTCCTCGTCACAGCAAGCGGCAATGAGGTGTTAACCGCAGGGGTTCCCAAATAACGGAAGCTTTTCGGTTCAGTCCGAATTACCTGGCACATTACTTAGGGTTTCACGAAAACTCTGGGTAATGTCGATTTTTGCATACCTGAGGGCTGAGACTTCGGCTTCACTCAGTCCAAGGGGTCGTCCCGCGTCTCCAAAGGAGATCGCCCGGCCGCTTATCCTATCCCTTCGGGAGGCTTCGCCAACGATGACCTTCAGGGTGCGCTGGGTTGCTCAGGGTGCGCTGATTGTATGCCCGAACTCTCTTTCTCGTCGCTATCTGTGTACGCGATCGCCTGATTTCGTCCTTGTTTTTTTGCAGTATAAAGTGCTTGGTCAGCATCGGTAATTAACGTGTCTAGACTTTGATCCATTGTCGGAGTCACACTAGCAATGCCTAGACTCAAGGTAATGCGATCGCTCACCCTTGAACTTTGATGGGGAATGGCAAGATTAGCGATCGCATCCTGAATCAACTCAGCCATAAGAACAGCCCCTTCAGCACTTGTGTCGGGTAGAATCACAGCAAATTCTTCGCCGCCATACCTTGCCACCAAATCAACGACTCGCTGGGGAACTTTAGCGATCGCCTGGGCAACTTGGACTAAACAATCATCACCACGTTGATGTCCGTAAGCATCATTATAAAGTTTAAAATAATCAATATCAATGAGGAGGAGTGCGATCGATGTTTGCTCCCGTTGATGATGTTGCCAATGAATTAATAAGTAATCATTAAAACGACGACGATTAGCAATTTGAGTTAAACCATCCAAATTGGAGAGCAATTCTAACTTCTGATTTGCTTCTTGTAACTCAGCATTGATTTGCTGTAGATCCAGTTCAGTTTGTTTGCGAATCGTAATATCTCGCACCGTAATTGCAAAACCATCACCCAACTTCACCGCAACATAGTGATACCAGCAAGAATCACTAGAAGAATAATAAATATCTTGACTCGACGATATACCCGTTTCGACAACACCAATGAATTGATCAAATAAATTTGGGTCAAGATTATTGAGGAATTTTTTAAAAATCAATTTACCAATTAGCTCTTCACGATTGCGCTTTAAAATTTTAGAAATAACCGGATTAACGACTAAACAACGAAAGTCTTCAATCTTACCATTTATTGGGTCACGAACAGCTTGCAGCGCAGCGATACCATCTAGAGCACTATTTAAAACACCGGAGAGCAAGGCTCTGGATTGATACAATATTTCTTCGGCTTCTTGGCGTTTTATGATTTCATTGTGTAACGCTTCTCTTTGCTTTTGAATCGTCAAATGAGCTTCGATTCGTGCGACTACTTCCTCGATCTGAAAAGGTTTTGTCACATAATCAACACCACCCGCTTGAAATGCTTTTAATTTATCAAAGGTTTCATCTAAAGCACTGATAAATAAAATGGGAACATTACATAAATCAGGATCTTTTTTAAAGGATTCACAAACTTGATAGCCATTCATTTCAGGCATATGAATGTCTAGCAGAACAATATCCGGACATTTTGATTTTGCACTTTTGATCCCTCTAGCTCCACTCACGGCACTGCGCACCACATAGCCCAGTTGAGATAGCAAATTCGTCAACAATTTGAGATTGTCCGGCAAATCATCGATCAATAAAATATTGCCTTTTTTTATTGATGTTGAGTCTAGATGTTCTGAAGATTTATTCATGAATTCATACGTTCAGCGATCGCTCTATTACTTCATTAAATAGGGGGCATCCCATTTTTGACCACTACCGTGATGTGTGTACCGACAATGTACCCACTTCCCCCCTCCAGAGTACTCCTCAGAGATTTTTGACCCAATCCCCTCCTGGGAGGTGTGCGCGAGGCGCGGGGTGGGTTCACGGCGAAACTGGGATGCTCCCATTTAATAATTCCACTATTTCGTCAAACATAAATTGACTGGCAAACTTTTCAAGAATTTTGATCGCGGTAGATTCTTCATCAGGAATCTCCTGAATCAGCCCCATCACACGATTACTATCCCCTTCGATCGCTGCTTCAGATAGCTGCGATCGCCATTGATCAGACATTGTCGCTAAAATTTCTAAGTCTGTAGAGGGTAGTATAAATTCACCATCATTATCGATTCGCTTTTCACCTTCTAAATTTTCATAAATATATTGTACGCCTAAATGTTTTGTGAGTGCTTCAAAAATAACCTTTTCTTTAAAAGGCTTACGCAAAAAATCATCACAACCTGCGGATAAAGTGATCACCTTTTCTTCTTCTAAAACACTTGCCGTCAAAGCAATGACTGCCGTTGCATTGCCTTTTGTACTAGATTTAATATATGTGGTCGCTTCATAACCATCCATAATCGGCATGCGCATATCCATAAATATTAAATGAGGTTCCCACTTCTCCCAGATCTCAATCGCTTCTTGTCCGTTACTAGCTCCTTGAGTGTCAAAGCCCAAAGGAGCCAACAGTTTAATTAATAATTGACAGTTAATAAATTTATCATCTACCACCAAAATCTTGTAAACAGGTTGATTGGGTGCTAGAGCTAAAACTCGTTGTGTTTGTGTACTGCTTTTCTGAGTTTCTTTTCCTAACTTTGCTTGGATTGAAAAATTAAAAGTTGTGCCTTTATTGACTTTACTTTCTACAGTGATATCTCCTCCCATTAACTGTAAAAATTGCCGACTAATCACTAATCCTAAGCCTGTTCCTTCCTGGGCAGTTCTGCCTGACTCTGTTTGCGAGAAAGCCTCAAACAAATCGCTTAATTCTGACTCAGAAATTCCCTTCCCTGTATCCTTAACTGTAAAGTCCAAAATATAATTTTGATTATCTTTATCCTCTTCACTACTAATAATCAAAATGACTTCACCTTTTTGGGTGAATTTAATAGCGTTACCCAACAAATTTAGTAACACTTGACGTAGTTTTACCCCATCTGTGTAAATATAACGAGGTAAATTATCCCCACGATCAAAGATCAACTCTATTCCAGCATTAAATGCTCTGAGATGAAGCATATCTTCTAGATCATCTAGTAATTGGGCGAGATCAACATCATGTTGATTTAATGTTGTTTTTCCTGCTTCAATTTTAGAAAAATCGAGAACATTGTTAATCAGAGTCAATAAATATTCTCCACTTCTTTGAATGATACTTGCATTTTCATATTGTTCTTTTGGTAACTGTTTTGTACGTAAAGTTAACTGAGAAAAACCAATAATTGCATTGAGAGGACTTCGCAATTCATGGCTCATATTGGCAATAAAGCTACTTTTAGCTTGGTTGGCGACTTCGGCTTTTTCTTTCGCAATGACTAATTCTGCTGTGCGTTCTTCAACCCGATTTTCTAAGGTTTCAAACAAAATCTTTAACTGTCGTGCCATACTATTAAAAGAATTGGCTAGAGTTGATATTTCTGTAATATTTTTAGTCTCTAATAAATCGTTTTCTTGATTAAAATCTTGTAATCTTCCTGATGCTAAAGCCTGGCTAAAATGACTTAATTGTAAAATTGGTTTGGTAATCCATCGAGCAGTAAAAATACCAATTGTTATAGCGAGAAT
>CAZCWE010000041.1:12641-15493 GCA_964502285.1 uncultured Spirulina sp.
ACAAAACCAAATATTCCGGCAGATACCGAAGTAATAAATTGTGCAAAACTTCCAATTCCTGTTGCCAGAACACCAAAAGTTCGTCTCCCTTTTTCCATAAAAATAACTCTACCACCAATCTCGCCTATTCTATTTGGAGTAAAAATACCAATTGTTATAGCGAGAATTAAAGTCATGCCGCACAATACGATTGTCCAACGGGCATTTTCTTGAATATGTTCCATGAAGTCAGATTCAGGAATAACAATAACCGTTAAGAAGTTTAGATTTTGTTGACTTACTGGAAAAATCTGTACAAAGTATTTCAGACCATCTACTGAAAGATTGAATTTTTGAACGGTCTGAATATTTTCTAGTGTAAAGTGATTTTTGATATATTGGGATACTGAGCGAATTAGTTGATTATTACTAGCTGTTGCTTGTAAGCGACGGGAGCTAACATCAACATTTTGAGATAATTCATTTTTAGCAGTAGTTAGAAATGGAATTTCATTAATAGAGTTGGCAATCATTTGTCCTTCTTGATCTATTAATAAGGCTTTTCCTGTTTTTCCAATTTCTAGACCTTGAAGAAAATCTCCAAACTCAATTAAATTTAAACCCGCAGCAAGTACACCTTGAACTTGTCCCGTTTTATCTTCAAATGGTAGATAATAAGCTGCACCTAAAATTGGACGATCTTTTCCCTTTGATAAGTTGACTACGATTCTCCAAGTTCCTACTTTTGATTCCTTTGCAGCACCATACCAAGGTGTACCCCCAGGCGGGTCATTATGAGGATTATAGTCAGTCCTAACTTGTAATAACTCATGAATTTGACCTATAATATCTGCTTGGTAACGATAAAAATTTCCACTTTTTGAAGCATCTAAAATTCTAACAATAAGCTGATCAGGGGGATTTTGCGAAACTTCCAGAAAGTCTTGCTCTTCGTTAGAAATTGCTATGCCACTAACACTTGGAAAAATTTGTAATTGCTGGGCAAAGTGTGTTTGCAGGGCGGGTAAATTTTGATAATCTAAAAGCCCTTGACGAAGAAGAGAAGCGTTAGTGTGAGAGATTTGTTCGGGTGTTTTGAGATAGGTGTGTAAGTTTTGTTCAATGCGATCGCCAATTTCTGGCATCAAGGATGCTGCCATCTCCTCTACTGCTTTTTGTCCACTGCGATAGGATAAATAACCCACCAACCCGACTGCACCCATGACTTGCAGAACAAAAGGAACAATTAAAATTAATCTTAGGGGAATTTTGGGAGAGACTTTAGAAAATAAATTAAGACATTTCATCAAAGTTTAACCTAAGGTATCTGAAGAGAATAAAAGTGGTTGACTGAAAAAAGTGGTTGATGTTGGGACTTGTAATGCTTAACCCAATTTACTAGAGCGACTCGCTCAAAATAGTCCATTGCAAATGTCATGTGTAGGGTGGGCATTGCGCACCAGCCAAAGATCACGAGTAATCATGAATCCCACGATTTGAGCGAGGATACCAACTTCATCCTCTCTGTGTCGTCAAAACCGATGCCGACCTCGCTGCCCTCCGTCACGCGGCTGGCATTTCTGCCCTTGCCCACAATCGCGCCCGTGACCTCACCCAGCCCGGTGTCTACGCACACCACCCACGCCGAAATTGAATACACCTTCGTCCGGCATTACTCCCCCCGCTCATCTCCTGATTGTGGCGAGGAGCAATAATGCCTGTATTATCCACCACATCAAGAATAATCATCAGCTTCAAACTGAAGACCAGTGGTACAGCTTCCAACCCGGCAACCTCGTTACCGTCGAACCGGGAAATCGACATCGGCCCCCACATCAAACCCGCCGAAGGCCAACCGGAAATCCCTGAAGCATGGCGCGGTATTGGGGTGCGTATCGAAGATGATGTCCTTGTTACGGCAAGTGGCAATGAGGTGTTAACCGCAGGGGTTCCTCAATCAGCCACCCACGCAGTACCGGCATACCGGAGCAAGCGATCGCGGTGCTAGGGGTAATGGGTCTGGGGCCGAAACTCGGAATAGACTCAAACAAAAGTCTCCGTAAAAATACTCAAAAGTCTCCGTAAAAATACATAAATGATGCAGTTTCAATCTCCGTAAATACTCAGAGACTTGCACCTTGCTTGCATCCAATCACACATGATCTTTACAAAATCTGCTCTGATTCAAAAGCTTTCGTGAAATATCACGATTTGGGGTGACACCCTTCATCTGTGTCCCCTAAAGTAGGAGACAACACAAGCAAACAAGCAATTTCCAGAAACGCACTGGGTTCATGATTGCTCAAGGTGATTCAATAATTTTTGAAGTCTTAACTCTATTTGGGGATATTAACGTGATGAATACTAAAATTTTTAATCTTATTGCTGTAGCCGGATTAGCCGCTGCCAGTACCTCTATCATGATCCCCCAAGCCGCCCAAGCCTTTAGTTGGAACTACGGCATGGATTCGAGCTATGACGGAACCGGGACGTTATTTAACAGCGGCTTTGGCACAGGTTCCACCAGCGGCCATGGTGTGGGTCTTAACAGTAAGTTTGAAGCCTTCGGTATGGCCTACACCGCCGATGAAAACACCGTCACCTTTGCCTTCAATGCCAACTTTGGGATTAATGGGCAATCTTATGCCTATGCTCAAGATAAAAATATTGGCTGGGGCGATATGTTCCTCAACCTTGATCCGAGCAAGAGCTTCACCGACTCGAAATCCGCCGGAAGTGTGCTGGGAATTCGCTTTGCGGGCAGCAATGATTCTGGAATTGCTAACGGAGCGACGGGGATTTACAGCGGTATCTCCACTATGAATGTGACCCAAACAAACTCCGGTTGGAAAAACTACGACGACTATAATAAG
>CAZCWE010000042.1:0-11164 GCA_964502285.1 uncultured Spirulina sp.
AAAACCCGCCCGCCGAGAGCCGCAGCGGCAAACGAGGGGGTGGCGAGTTCCGTGGGACAGAGCACCGTTTCAAACTCGAATACTTGCTGCACCGAGAGGGAAAACTGGGGGTCATGGTTGCGGACGATGACGGGGAGTTTGGGGGCGGTTCCCTTGGCACAGAGGGCGATTTCCACATTCACCATGTCGCTACTGGTGGCGGCAACGAGGGCGGCGGCGGTGGAAATGTTGGCGGCGTTGAGGGTGCTGGCGAGGCTGGCATCTTCGATGATCACCGGGATGCCCATCGATCGCGCCGAATGGAGAAAGCGATTGTTGGGGTCATTTTCGAGCACGACGACTTCGTAGCCCTGATTGAGCAGTTGTTGCACGATGCGGAACCCGACACCGCCGAGGCCACACACAATGTAGTGATGGCGATAGGGGACTTGGGCGGCGGCCCAAAATTGGCGCAGTTGGCTTCCTAAGATGAAGTCATTAATTAGGGCGTAGCAAATGCCGATCACCCCAGCGCCGATGATCATCATGATCGCGGTGAAGACTTTGATCACGTCGGGGGCTTGTTCGGCCACTTGTTCTTGCCCGCCTGCGCCGGTAATCATCCCCACGGAGAAGTAGAGGGCATCGACGGGGGAGGTGTTGAAGTTGACGCTGAGGTAGGTGGCGGTGGCGAGGACGATGGTGGCGAGGAGGGCGAGGGTGACGATCGCCACGGAACGACCGTAGTTTTTGAACTTGCGCAGGCTGATGATCGCTTTAATGAATTTTTTGAAGCGCGATCGCCGCGAAGCTCGGATCGTCGGTTGCGTGCCGATGATGAGGCGATCGCCCACCTGGAGCGTTTTACCCTCGATCACCGCTGTCACCAGATCGTATTCTTCGCAAGCCGACAAATAGTAGATCAACATCCGGCTGCGGCTTTCCCACAGTTCACTGAGGCGACGGCCCAACCAGGGATGATCGCGGTCAATGATTTCCTCATGGATCGGCCAGGTTTGGTTGTAGAGCGTCAACTGACCGATGGCCTTGCTACCCAATGCCGCGAAGGTGAAAATGGGCGCCGCCAGTTTCGCCACGCTCATGCTGACATGGTTGCTGAGGGTATGATCGAGACGTTCCCCAAGGGTATGGTTGAAAATCCGATTGATGATCCGGATTTTAGAATTAATCATCCGAGCCCGCGTCACGATTTCCAGGTTCATCGCGTCGTCGTTACTAGAAAGAACGAGGGTATGGGCAAAACGTAGCCCAGCCGCCATCAGGGTGGTATTGCTGCGCAGATCACCCAGGATAATATCGCCACCACTTTCACCGGGCACGGGGCGATCGCTCACCCCCACCACTTCGGCTCCCTGTTGACGGAGGAGATGAAAAATTTGATAGCCGGTTCGCCCCAAGCCGTAGACGATAATCTTTGGTTTCATTGCGAACATTCGCCACAAGGACGACACGATTTGTTCATGATTAAGGATAGTCTGCCCTTGCCCGTATTGTGACGAAACTTAAGGGAAGAAAGTGTATCTCAATACACGTAAGTTAGGGTGAAGGGGCCCCCAAACGTTTTGCTAAGACTATTGACCACAGTGGTTCGGAACGTAAGCACAGAGGGGATAATAAAAGGTCGGTTTTACAGCATAGGAGGCTGAAATGATTAAAGTGGGTATTTTAGGATTCGGCGGGCTCGGCCAAGCTGCCGCCCAACTGCTCAACGCCAAGCAGGATATGCGTCTCGTCGCCGTGGCAGACAAGCAGGGCTATGCTTACAATCCCGCAGGCTTAACTGTGGCAGACTGTTGCGCGGTGTATCAACAGCAAGGCTCAGTGGGCTATCTCGAAGCGGGGGGCGTGTTGAGCCAAACCAGTATTGCAGAGCTGATCGAAGCGGCGGATGTGGATGGCTATTTTCTGGCGTTGCCGAATTTGCCGAATACGTTTATGGCCTCGGTGGCGGAACAATTTTTAGCAGCGGGGTGGCGTGGCGTTTTAGTCGATGCCCTGAAGCGGACGAGTGCGATGGAGCAGTTGATTGCCATGGGCGATCGCTTCCAACAGGCGGGCATTACCTACCTCACCGGTTGTGGGGCCACACCGGGACTGCTCACCGCTGCGGCCGTGGTGGCCGCCCAGAGCTACGCCGAAGTGCATCAGGTGAAAATCACCTTCGGCGTGGGCATTGCCAACTGGGAAGCCTACCGAGCGACGATCCGGGAAGATATCGCCCATATGCCTGGGTTTACGGTGGAAAAAGCCCAAGCGATGAGTGATGCGGAAGTGGAAGCCCTTTTGGATCGGATGCACGGCATCTTATCGTTGGAAAATATGGAGCACGCCGACGATATTATGCTGGAGCTGGCGGGGGTTTGCGATCGCGATCGCGTCATCGTCGGCGGCATTGTCGATACACGCAACGCGAAAAAACCCCTCAGCACCAACGTCCAAATCACCGGCCGCACCTTTGAAGGCAAAATTTCCACCCACACCTTCACCCTCGGCGATGAAACCAGCATGGCGGCCAATGTGTGCGGCCCGGCCTTTGGCTACCTCAAAGCTGGGGTAGACCTGAACCAACGCGGCATGACCGGTTTGTTGACCGCAGCGGATGTGATGCCCAAATTTGTTCGCTAAGGTGGTCTGGATGATGGCGGACGATCCCACGGTTGACACCCCCCAACCTGGGATCGTTCCCACGCTACACTGAAATGAACCTGCCCAGTTAACTAATGGCTCAGTCTGCTGCTTCGACTCCCCTTAGTCATCTTTGGATTGAACAATCCCCGACGGCGATCGCCATTTTTGATCGACACCTCCGCTGTGTGGTCGCCAGCGAGCGGTGGCGAAAACTGTACAACCTTGATCCCGATCAAGTGGTGCAGGGTGTGGCGTTTGCGGAGCTTGTGCCATCCCTACCAGAGCATTGGACACCGTTACTCCAGCGCAGTCTCAACGGGAGCCATGAAAGTAGTGACGGGGAAGTCGTGACCCTCGCCACGGGCAAACGCGGCTGGGTTCAGTGGGAAAGTTCCCCGTGGCGCGACGAAACTGGGAAGATCGCAGGGGTGATCTGGTGTGGCACGGCCTTGACTCAACAAAAGCGGCGCGAACTCCGCCAACAGCAACATTACGAAACCCTCCGGATGATCCTCGATCATTCGGTGCAACTGATGGCCTTGCTCAGCCCTGATGGCCGGATTTTGGAGGTGAACAATACCACCCTGGTGTGGGCGCGGCTGCAACGGGAATCCTTGGTGGGGATGCTGTTTTGGGACGTACCTTGGTGGGATATGTCGGTGTCGATGCAGGCGAAGTTGAAAGGGGCGATCGCGAAAGCCGCCAATGGGGAATGGGTGCAGCGGGATATTACCGTTTATCGCGGTGACGAAGCGAAAACCCTGAATTTTTCGATCACGCCGATCACCGATGAGCGGGGGCAAGTCCTCTATCTCCTGCCGGAAGGCCATGATGTGAGCGATCGCAAAGCCATCGAGCAAGCCCTGGCCCAAAGTGAAGCCAACTGGCTCGCCGCCCAAAAGATCGCCCATGTGGGCAGTTGGGAATGGAATATCCTCACCGGCCACGTCACCTGGAGCGACGAAATTTTTCGGATCTACGGCCTCCCCATCGAGCAAACCCCCCCCAGCTTTGACGAACAAGCCCAGCACATCCACCCCGACGATCGCCAACGCTTCTACACCACCCTCTACAACACGATCTATCGCGAAGATCCCTACACCCTTGAATTCCGCATTCTCCGCCCAGACCAGAGCATCCGCTACCTCTACGCCCAAGGCCAACCCCTACGCACCGAAACCGGCGAGGTGTCCCACCTGTCGGGAGTGTTGATGGATATTAGCGATCGCAAACACCCTGACGCGCCTCAGCATCCCCAAACCTCCCCCCTCGAACTCGAAAAACTCCAACGCGAACTCCAACGCACCCAATCCCACCTGATCCAAAACGAAAAAATGTCGAGCTTGGGCCAACTCCTCGCTGGCGTTGCCCACGAAATCAACAACCCCGTCAACTTCATCTACGGCAACCTCAGCCACGCCGAAGACTACGTTAACGACCTCCTCAACCTCCTCGCCCTTTACCAAAAAGGCTATCCCGAACCCCACGCAGAGATTGTCGAAGAAGCCGAAGCTATTGATCTAGAATTCCTCGTCGATGACCTGCCCCAGATTTTTTCATCGATGCAAATTGGGGCCGATCGCATCAAAGAAATCGTCGCCTCGTTGCGGAATTTCTCCCGGATGGATGAAGCCGAAGTGAAGTCGATGAACCTCCATGACGGCATCGAAAGCACCCTGATCATCCTGCAAAATCGCCTCAAAGCCCATTCCGAATCCCCCGGCATCCAGATCATCAAGCAATACAGCGACATCCCCACCGTGGACGGCTATCCGGGACAATTTAACCAAGTCTTGATGAATATTCTCAGCAATGCGATCGATGCTCTCGAAGAACGGGATCAACACCGCACCTATGCAGAGATTGACGCTGACCCCAGCGTGATTAAAATTACGACTACCCTCCATCCTCCGGATCACGTCGAGCTGAGTTTGGCGGACAATGGCCCCGGTATTCCAGGCGAAATTCAGTCGCGGCTGTTTGATGAGTTTTTCACCACAAAACCCGTGGGCAAAGGCACGGGGTTAGGCCTGTCGATTAGTCATAAAATCATCACCGAAAAACACCACGGCGACCTCGTCTGTCAGTCTATCCCCGGTCAAGGCACAGAATTCATCATCACGATCCCGATTCAACAGCCCGAAGCTGCGGACTAGTTGCCAGGGGTTGCGTTGGCATGTCATGCACAATCAGGGGAGGGTGTGGCAGTGCGATCGCACAGGTTAGGGGGACTAATGAGCGTGATAACTCTGCCCAATATGACCCATCTTATCATAGATTTAATTCAATTTAATTTGAATTAACATAGTTTTTTGACTATATTTGAGAAGGCAGCAGAACGCCAAAACACAGATTCCTGCTGGCTGCCCATCTTGTGGATACTCCGAACCCGGATTTCTGGATTAAAACAGGCGTTGCTGTTGTCAGGATAGGAATCATCACCTCTCGCAATGCTCAGGGGTGAACGATCAGCCCCTCGTTTGCTGTTGATGTTTTAGCGATCGCCGCAGGAGAAAACCTCTGTGATTCATGCCACGTTGCACCAACTCAAAGTTTTTGAAACCACGGCACGCCATGGCAGCTTTACCCGCGCCGCCGAAGAGTTGATGATTACCCAGCCCACCGTATCCAGTCAAATTAAGCAACTCACCACCGCCATCGGGTTACCCCTATTCGAGCAAATTGGAAAACGTCTCTACCTCACCGATGCGGGTCATGAACTTTTGACCACCAGCCAAGATATTTTCAGCCGTCTGGATAATTTTGAAATGACGGTGGCGGATTTAAAAGGGAAAAAACAGGGTAAGCTGCGCCTCACCGCGATCACCACCGCCAAATATTTCATCCCCCGTCTCTTGGGGTCATTTTGTCAGCTTCACCCCGACATTGATATTTCTCTCCAAGTGACCAACCACCAACAGATGCAGCAGCGGATGCACGATAATCTCGACGACCTCTACATTCTCAGTCAACCGCCGGAGGGCATTGATCTCCACACTGCCCCGTTTTTAGAAAATCCCCTCGTGGTGGTGGCGAATGCGAATCATCCCTTGGCGCAGCGGCGGAAAATTCCCATCAAGGCGTTGAATGGGGAGCAGTTCATTATGCGTGAACAGGGGTCAGGGACGCGGCAAGCGGTGCAGAAACTCTTTGCCAAACATCGAATCTCCGTGCCGGTGCGGTTGGAGTTGGGGAGCAATGAGGCGATTAAGCAGGCGATCGCAGGCAACCTCGGCATTTCTGTCCTCTCCTACCACAGCCTCACCGCCGAGGGCGGTATGCCCGAATTAACCGTGCTCGATGTGGCCCATTTCCCGATCCAGCGGCAGTGGTACGTTGCAAATCTGTCCACCAAACAGCTTTCCGTGATCGCCGAAACCTTCCGGGACTATCTCGTCGAAGAAAGTCGCCCCTTTCAGACCCGTTTAGATGATTCTCTGTTAGCGATCGCCTCCTAAACCCGATCGGATTTCAGATGAGCGATCGCACAGAGACACTCGATGAGGACATTCAAGCAGCGCACCCTGAGCAACCAGCGCACCCTGAGGGTCGTCGTTGGCGAAGCCTTCCGTAGGAATTAGGGGTAGCATCCGGGCTTCGACGACCCTCAGCCCTCAGCTATATCCCTCAGCTACAGCCCGCACCATAACCGCCTAAGCCGTCGGCGTTGGGATTGCGTCACGAACCGGATCGACATCAAGCCGAGGGCGGTATGCCCGAATTAACCGTGCTCGATGTGGCCCATTTCCCGATCCAGCGGCAGTGGTACGTTGCAAATCTGTCCACCAAACAGCTTTCCGTGATCGCCGAAACCTTCCGGGACTATCTCGTCGAAGAAAGTCGCCCCTTTCAGACCCGTTTAGATGATTCTCTGTTAGCGATCGCCTCCTAAACCCGATCGGATTTCAGATGAGCGATCGCACAGAGACACTCGATGAGGACATTCAAGCAGCGCACCCTGAGCAACCAGCGCACCCTGAGGGTCGTCGTTGGCGAAGCCTTCCGTAGGAATTAGGGGTAGCATCCGGGCTTCGACGACCCTCAGCCCTCAGCTATATCCCTCAGCTACAGCCCGCACCATAACCGCCTAAGCCGTCGGCGTTGGGATTGCGTCACGAACCGGATCGACATCAAGGGGCTTCAAAGGAGCCTGCGTTAATGGATCGTAGCCAAGCTGCTCAGTCATCCGGTCTCGCGCCAACAGGCGATATTCCCAAAAATGTTCGCCAGCCGCACAAAGCCCCAGATAAAGGCTCAGAAACTGTGGTTTTGTCCTGACAATGACCCACAGTTGTCGCCAAAATTGAGCGCGAACCGTCGTCATGCGAATCCCCTGCCGCCAGATCAAGCGACTAACCAGGCGGATTGCCTTGACCGGCGAGAAATAGATTTTCTGTGCTGAATAGGGATTGAGAGTAATGTTAAGGCAATGCTGTAGACAGCGTTTGAGGTACGCAGACGGCTCATACATCGCCCACAATGCCTCCACATACTCATAGCCAATATCTTGGAGTGGACGGGTCGGCACAAAATTCATCAGAGTATTTTGATCCCCACCCATATGATCCGCATTTTCCAAAAGACGCTGTTCCTGTTCCAGGCGAGTCCATAACGCCGTATTGGGGGGAGCCTGCAAAATTCCTAACATCGGTTGTGGAATCGAAGTCTGTTCCACAAATGCCTGAATCCGTTGTCCCGCCCCGGCTCGTTCTCCATCAAACCCAAGAATAAACCCGGCATAAATAATCAACCCAGCCTCGTTAATCTTTTGGCAGGCCTCGGTCAGAGGGTTACGGGTGTTTTGTTGTTTCCCCGTGACCTGAAGACTATCTTGGTCTGGGGTTTCAATCCCTAGAAAGACACCATAAAAACCAGCTTGAGCCATTAGATCGAGTAATTCTGGATCTTCAGCTAAATTCACCGAAGCTTCGGTAAAAAAGGTAAACGGATAATTGCGTTCTTGCATCCAAGGAATCAGAACCCGCAAAAATTGCTTCACATTGCGTTGATTGCCAATAAAATTATCATCCATGATGAAAATTGATCTGCGCCAGCCCAGCTCGTAAAGAGTCTGCAACTCCCCTAGGGTTTGGTTGAGATCTTTGGTGCGAGGTTTACGACCATACAGCGTGATAATGTCGCAAAATTCGCAGTTAAAGGGGCAACCGCGAGAAAATTGGATCGCCATCATCAGATAATCATCTCGCTTCAGCAAATCAAAGCGAGGCATCGGACTGAGGGTAACATCGGGCTTTTCTTCGGCCCGGAAACCCCCCTGCTCGTCCCCTACCGCAAGAGCGTTGAGAAATTGCGGGACGGTGAGTTCTCCTTCATCCAAGACTAGATAATCTGCCCCTGAATCAAGGGAATGTTTCGGTAGAGATGTGGGGTAAGGGCCGCCTACGGCTACTTTTTTCCCGCTTTGGACGGCTTTACGGATCAGATGATGAAAGTCTTCTTGTTGGACGATCATGGCAGACAAAATAATGAGGTCGCACCAGTCCCAATCCGCTTCGGTTTCAGGATTAACGTTGCGATCGTAAAACCGGATTTCCCAACTGGCAGGAAGTAGAGATGCCACGGTAATGATGCCCAGGGGTGGGATAAACGCTTTGAGATCAGCCATTTCCATAAACCGATCATAGGACCAGAAGGTTTTCGGAAAAAGCGGGTAAAGCAATAATACTTTCATGCGGTTGTCTCCAAAAAAATGGATGAATATTTATCTTTCAAATCAAAAAGACCGGTCAATCGAGTCATGATCTGACATTCCCTTGGTTGTTTTTTTGCCATGCATAACCTGACCAAGTACACCCGTCCGGGCATTACCTTGGCCACCTCGATAGGTGTCTCTTTTACTCAATTATCAAAAAACTTGAAACGTGGAATCATGTTATGCAATCACGATAGTTGAATTTTCTGAATAAAGGCAGCGTACTTAGCAATACTTTTTGTGGAAGAAAATAAGGAAATTCCGATTAATTTTCTAACTCACCATCTTAAAATTTTCATCAGTCCAAGGTCTCACTATGCCTCTCAATCTCCCTTTATCAGCGGGAAGTAGCGTTCTCATGCTTTCGCAATCTGCTATGAATTAGTCTGAAATTTTCATGATTTTGTCATGAGAAATTCTTAATTCACTTAAATGGATTGGAATATCTACTCATAGATAGATTCGTTTTTTTGCCCAAAAGTGCGACTGTGTAAGGATCACTAACATTCAAGATCATCGTGCGATAAGCTAGGGAGGCGAACAATCGATCCCCCCTTTGCCCGATCGCTGCCATGACGCAACATCCGACCATCCCCCTCGGCTCCGTGGTTCAAGGCTCCCTCAGCCAAGGTATTGAGGTGCGCCTCCATCCTGATGTATCCGTTGAAGATATGCGGGTGGGTAAATTTTTAGTGATTAAAGGGGTGCGATCGCACTTCTTTTGCCTTCTCACCGATGTCACCCTCGGCACCACCAGCCCCCGCATCCTCACCAACCCCCCACCCCCCAACGACGACTTCCTCCACGCCGTCCTCGCCGGCAGCAGCATCTACGGCACGATCAACCTTTCCCCCATGTTGATGCTGATCCCCGACAGCCAACCCAACCCCGACCGCAACGGCGACAGCACCCTCGCCTCCTTCACCGCCAACAGCAACAGCGACACCGTCCTCCTCCCCGTCAAAACCATCCCCAGTCACTTCAGCCAGGTGTTTGATGCCAGCGAGCGCGATTTTCGCATCGTCTTCGGTTGGGAAGATGACCCCCATCGCAAAAACTTCGCCGTCGGGCAACCCCTCGATATGGATGTGCCCGTTTGCCTCAATTTAGAGCGATTTGTCGAGCGCAGTAACGGCATTTTTGGCAAGTCCGGCACGGGTAAATCATTCCTCACTCGCCTGATTTTGTCCGGCATCATTCACAAGCAAGCCGGGGTGAATCTCATGTTTGATATGCACTCGGAATATGGCTGGGAAGCGATGAAAGAGGGCAAAAATATTAGTACGGTCAAGGGCTTAAAACAACTGTTCCAAAATCGGGTCGAAATCTTCACCCTCGACCCGGAATCCACCAAACGGCGAGGCGTGCGCGATGCCCAAGAACTTTATTTAAGTTATGACCAAATTGAAATTGAAGACCTGCGGCTGGTGACCCATGACCTCGGTTTGTCCGATGCCAGCTTGGACAATGCGAATATTCTGGCCTCGGAATTTGGAAAGTCTTGGATTGTGCAATTGTTGAGTATGACCAATGAGGAAATTAGCGAATTTTGCGAAACAAAACAGGGTCACAAGGGTTCAATTATGTCCCTTCAGCGGAAGTTAATGCGCCTCGATAGTTTGAAATATATTCGCGCCACTTGTCCCCGCAATTATATCGACCAAGTTTTAGAATATTTGGACGCAGGCAAGCACGTCATTATTGAGTTTGGTTCGCAATCGAATCTGCTGTCCTATATGTTGGCGACGAATATGATCACGCGCCGCATCCATGCTAGTTATGTGAGAAAAGCCGATCGCTTTCTGCGCTCCAAAGATGAGCGCGATCGCCCCCGTCAATTGGTGATCACCATCGAAGAAGCCCACCGTTTCCTCGATTCGAGCATCGTCCATCAGACCATTTTCGGCACGATCGCCCGCGAAATGCGCAAATATTTCGTCACCCTCCTCGTGGTGGATCAACGTCCGTCGGGCATTGACAATGAGGTGATGTCCCAAGTGGGGACGCGGATCACCTGTTTGCTCAATGATGATAAGGATATTGACGCAATTTTCACCGGGGTTTCTGGGGGCCAGGGGTTGCGATCGGTGTTGGCGAAGTTGGACTCGAAGCAGCAGGCGCTGATCCTCGGTCATGCTGTCCCGATGCCGGTGGTGGTGCGCACCCGTCCCTATGACAGCGAGTTTTACGCCGAAATTGGCGATGCCGATTGGAGCGAACTATCGGATGATGATTTAGCCACAGAGGCCGCTGTTGCCCGCAGTGATCTCGGTTTTTAGCCCCTTTCACCCCTGAATCACCTGCTTAATTTCTCTTGATTTGTGCCATGACTCAACGACCGGTTAACCATTGCGATCGCTACCATGCTCATGTGTATTTTGATGCGGACACCGTCGCCCAGGCCTCGGACTTATGCGCCGCAGCGAGCCAACGGTTTGGCGTGGCTGTCGGTCATGTCCATCGCAAGACTGTTGGCCCGCATCCTTGCTGGAGTTGCCAACTCAGTTTTGATCGCACCCAATTTGACACCCTCATTCCCTGGCTAGAGGAGCAGCGCGATCGCTTAACAATCCTGGTTCATGGTGTGACGGGGGATGATCTCGCGGATCACACAGAGCACGCCGCCTGGTTAGGAGATCCCGTGCCGCTCAATCTCTCGATTTTTGAGGCGTGATCGAAGGAAATGATGCGCGATCGTCTTGGTGTTCTGCCATCATGGCAAAGGCCTATTCCCACCCCGATTTGGCCGCCGAAGCTGCGATCGCCCGCAGCAGTTTAGGCTTTTAATGAAGTGTTACTCAGCAAACATATCAGCTAAGGTCT